>JBJTRR010000859.1:0-4366 GCA_046076185.1 bacterium
TTGGCCTGGAACGGCCCATGGGGGCGATTGTGACGACTGTTCACCCTGATTCGCCCGCCCAGCGTGCCGGCCTTCGTGGGCAGGATGTCATCATTCGCTTTAACAGCAAGGAAGTCAAAGACTTAAACCACCTGATCAACATGGTTAGCATGGCCCCCATTGGCATTCCTGCCGATGTCGAGGTCTGGCGCGAGGGCGCACCGGTCAGGCTGAAAGTGCAAGTTGGTTCGCGGGAACAGGTTCTGGCCCAGAATGGCGATGGCATCCAGCGCGAAAACGAGCCCATCAACAAACGCCCAAACCGGCCACGCCGGCCTGAAAACATGGAAAAAATCATCGCCGGCCCATGGGGCATTGCCGTAACAGGTCTCTCGGTCGAGGTGCGTCAGCGCATCCAGGGCGAGCTTGAAGGCGAAGCGGCACTGGTGGTGGGAATTGACCCGGAAAGCCCACTGGTGAAAGAACTTGAGGCTGGCGATGCGATCACCTCGATCAATGGTCATCGCCACAGTTCGCCCCAGGCCCTGATGGATGCCCTGCAACAGGCCATTAACGAAGTGCCGGGCGACAAAGCCAATGAGGCAAACCGGTCTATTGAAATTGAAGTGATTCGCAGCCGCACCGTCGGCCCGGCCCAGAAGTTCATCCTGAAAGTCGATTTATGAATCACCTGCGCGACGCCCTGGCCAATACGGCGCTGGGGCGTGAACTGACACGGCAAAGTCTTGAATCAGCCTTTGAAGATTTGCTGCATCCTGATACACCACCTGTGCTTATCGCTTCGTTCCTGACAGCCCTCCGGCTTCAGGGTGAAACGGCCACTGTGCTTGAATCGGCCGTGGGGGCAGTGCTGAATCATGCCCTGCCATTTGCCAGTGCTGATGAGCTGGGCCCGGTTCGGCTTGATACCTGCGGCACAGGCGGCGATGGTGCCGCCAGTATCAATATTTCAACAGCGTCGGCTTTTGTCGCCGCTGCGGCGGGCGTGCCGGTGGTGAAGCACGGCAATCGTTCGGCCACAGGCCGATCAGGCAGCTCCGACGTGCTTGAAGCCCTTGGCATCCGCACCGATTTACCGGTCGATACACTTTGCCAGATTTATGCTGATCTGAAATTCGTATTTCTCTTTGCCCCGGCCTTCCACCCTGCACTTAAAAACCTGGCCCCCATTCGCAAGCAACTCCCTTTCCGCACTGTCTTTAACCTTGTGGGCCCGCTGGCCAGCCCGGCCCGGCCGACTCACCAGCTTCTGGGCGTGGCCGACCATGCTCTGGCCGGGCTATTCGCCCAGGTACTGCAAAAAAGTGGTGTGGTGCGTGCTGCCGTGATCAGTGCGCAGGACGGCCTTGACGAAGTTTCAACCGGTGCGCCGACAAGGGCCCTGCTCGTCTCGCCTGATGCCACTGAGGAGCTGCTCTGGCACCCCGAACTGACTTTCGGCATCGCAATGCACGATATTGGTGGCCTTCGTGTGGAATCAGCCGAAGAGAGCGCCCGCCGAATCAGGGCCGTATTTGAAGGACGGGCCGAGCGGCCTGTTGATGAAGCTGCCATTCTCATGAACGCGGCGGCCGGCATCTGGCTGGCTGGCTTCGCTGATTCGCCAATGGCAGGCATGGATCTGGCCCGATCGGTCGTAAAATCAGGCGCAGTGATGGATCTGCTCAACCGTTACCGGAAATTTTGCTGAACGAGCGGTTCAGGGCGGGTCATAACCGCCCGGGTTCCACGGGTGGCACCGGCAGATTCGCCCTGCCCCTTTCCAGACACCACGCCACAGGCCATATTTTTCAATCGCCCCGATCATATAATTGCTGCAACTTGGGTGAAACCGGCAGACATTGCCCAGCAAGGGGCTCAGCAACCGCTGATAAACTCTTATCGCCGCAAAGATTAATGATTTAACAACTTTCATGGCCGGGGCTGTTGCCCAACGTTTTTTGCGAATTTGGCGATGGCTCGGGGAACGAGCCGGCGAATCGATTCACGCAAAATGGCCAGTGAAAGATCTTTCTGCTTAGGGCGAATGACCACGTCAAGGCCAGTGTCGTAAGCAAACCCCGGGCATTCAAGCCGGAAAGCTTCACGGATCAGCCTTTTGGCCCGATTCCGGTCAACAGCCCGGCGAAACATGCGTTTGGATACGCCCAGGCCCAGACGCAGTTGCGGCAGGCCGTTGGCCACCGCATTGACACTGATGATCGAGTCGGAAACAATCTGTCGAACGGCAAAAACCCTGTCGTATGGCCCGCCTGCTGGCATTCGCGACGATTTGGGCAGCTTGAAGCGAGTTTTTGGCGGCAGTTCCGGGTTGGTGGCTTCGCCGGTGCTGGCTGGCTCGATCAATTTCGCTGCACTCAATTCCGGTTCTGCCGACATCACGCATCCGCCTGAGTCTGGCCCGGCTCGGCAGACTCGTCGCTGGGTCCGTTCAGGCCACCTGACCGAATCACCGGCGGCTCAATCCGATTTCTGACAATCGACCCGCGGCGTTTCAAATGCCAGATCGTAAAAACCGAAACCACCACCAGCCCGGCCAGCGTAAGCAACTGCCAAAGCACCACGGCATCGGCAATTCGGCGTTTATCAGGCTGTAATAGTGGCGGCTTGGCTGTCACTTCCAAAGCCCTTCCCGCGGGCGGGTGTTCAGGCGAGCCTTGATTTCCTCAATGGTGGCTCTGGTTTCGTCGTCGATCTTTTTAGGCACAGAAATTTTCGTCAAAACATACATGTCGCCCGTTGGCTTGTCGCCCCGGGCCGGCACGCCAAGCCCCTTAAGCCGAAGACGGGCCCCGCTTGAAGTGCCGGCCGGTATGGGCACTGTCTTGGGCCCTTCCAGGGTTGGCACGTCCACCCGCACGCCCAGCAGGGCTTCATCAATGCTGATCGGCACATCAATCGAGATATCGCGGCCATCAACCTTGAAAAACGGATGAGGCTCAACGATCACTTCAACAATCAGATCGCCCCTCACACCTCGCGAGCTCAGGGCCCCTTTGCCCTTCAGGCGCAGCTTCTGGCCGGTTGTCGTTCCGGCAGGTACTTTCAGGGCCAGCGTTTCCGTATCGCCAGCGTCGAAGGTGATGTCGATCGACGTTTCACCGCCTTTAATGGCTGTCATGAAAGGCACATTGATGCTGGCCTGGAATGGCTCGGCGGCATCACCACCGCCATGGTTGGCTCGCTTGCGGCCTTTGGGCTTGCTGCCGCCACGAACTTTCGAAAGGAGCTCTTCAAAAATTCCGCCGCCGTCTTCGCCACCAAAATTCGGGCCGGCCTGATGGGCACCGCCCGGCCGTGCCCCACCGCTAAAGAAATCGCCAAATTCAAAATGAAACGATTCTCCGCCATCGGCCGTCGGTTGCCAGCCGCCCTGAAACGGCCCGCCCTGGCCAAACGGGTTGGCCCCACCCGGCGGAAAACCACCTGCCCCGAACGACTTGCCGAATCGGTCGTATTGCGAGCGTTTTTCAGGGTCGCCCAGAATGTCATAGGCTTCCTGAACCTGCTTGAATTTCGCCTCAGCCGCCTGCTTGTTGTCCGGGTTCAGGTCGGGGTGATGCTTCCGGGCCAGCGACCGATACGCTTTTTTGATATCATCATCGCTGGCGTCCCTGGCGACACCAAGAGTCTGATAATAGTCCGAATCCGCCATGCCCGGGCCTCAATTCTCTGCCAGCCTCTTCCGTGTCAATTCGTCATACTAGTTTAATCCTTACCGCCAGAGGGTCAATCGTCAACGCCCCAGCAACGTCAGCCACCATGCAAGAACGTCAAAATCGAGACAGACTGATCCTCTTTGCACTGCACAGCGAAACCTTCTGGTGGCGCCTGGGCTGGCGATTGAATCAACCCGGATTTTCTGCCCAAAAGTTGTTCCTGAACTCTGATCGGCCTTCGACCGGCCACCGCGAAACACCCCAGGCCAGCCTGCTTCTGATTGACCTTGGCTGGACAGAACCTGAACTGACGACAGCCATGCAATTTCTCCTGGATTTTCGTAAGGTTCATCCCGCTATGCCAGCCTGTGTGCTGGTGCCACGGCTTCAGCCGGAATCTCGCCCGGGCTGGGCCGAGCTGGGTGTCGGGCTGGTGCTTGACCGGGCCACGGCTCCGCCGGTGATCGCCAAGACTCTGTTTTCGTGGTTAAGCTGATGAATGGCAAAAAAAAACTCTTTATCTTTAATTATTCAAATGGTTTATGGCTAGAATATCATTCTGTAAAGTCAGAAATTACTGTCGTTTGCTTCTGTCCACCGGAATATGCCAAGACATCGAAAAAACCATATCGCAAATGAGTTAAGCCATACTTTTCACCCTAAAACCATTATAACTCATTACATCAACTGCCTTTGCAATTTTTTTA
>JBJTRR010000860.1:0-3579 GCA_046076185.1 bacterium
GCCCCGCAGCGAATAAATAATGAGTTAATCAAAAAAAGCCCGGCTCTCGCCGGGCTTGAAGCATCACCAAATAGCTATACCAGTTGCAATCAAAGAGCCCGATCCACCGCTTCGGCGATTCGGCGGCAGTCTTTGACAAGCTGATCAAAAGCGGCTGGCGTAATCGTCTGCGATCCGTCAGACATCGCTTTTTTCGGGTCGGCATGCACTTCCAGAATCAAACCATCCGCCCCGGCAGCAACTGATGCCTTTGACATGGCCGGCACCAGCGAGGCCTTGCCCGTGCCGTGCGAGGGGTCAACAATCACCGGCAGGTGCGTCTTTTGTTTGAGGTAAGGAACGGTTGTCAGCGGCAGGGTGAATCGGGTGTGCTCTTCAAATGTGCGGATACCGCGTTCGCACAGAATCACGTTCGGGTTGCCCCGGTCAAGAATGTATTCGGCGGCCAGCAGGAATTCGTCCATGGTGGAACTCATGCCACGCTTCAGCAAAGCGGGCTTGCCGCATTCACCCACAGCCTGCAGAAGCTGATAATTCTGCATATTGCGGGCCCCAATCTGAAGCACGTCGGCATATTCGGCAACCATCGGAACATGTTCCGGGGCCATCACTTCCGTCACAATCGCAAGGCCGGTGGCATCACGGGCTTCGGCCAGCATTTTCAGGCCTTCCAGCTTGTGCCCCTGAAAGCTGTAAGGGCTGGTGCGTGGCTTGAAAGCACCACCGCGAAGGGCATGGGCCCCCAGCGGTTTCAATGTTTTGGCGATGGAAACAATCTGATCGCGGCTTTCCACCGAGCATGGGCCGGCGATCATCGCAATATTTTTGCCACCAATCGAAAGGCCCAGGGTGCTGACAACGGTTGACTCGCTGCGTAATTCGCGGCTGGCACGCTTGTAAGGATCCATGATTGGCAAAACTTTCTCAACGCCCTGCATCGGTTCAAGGGCTTCAATCAGGCCTGGGCGTTCTTCTCCAATCGCAGCGACAACAGTCTGGTGCGTGCCGCGAATCACCTGCGGCGACAGGCCCAGTTCTTTCACCTGGGCAACCACACGATCAATAAGCTCATCGCCCGAATCACTTTGCATTACCACGATCATGGCCGCTGCCGCTCCGTAAATGAATCAGTTTCACCAGACAAAATGAGGGTGGCCCGTTCCATAGAATCAGACCACCCATTGAAGAATTGTGGCCGCCCGACGGGCAACCCGTCAGTCGCCTTTAAGACGACCACCTCTGGTCTTCGAATATCACGCGATCACCTCCTTTGCTACTGAGTCTTCTCTTTTCCACGGGAGTCCAGCCTCGAGTGGTTATAAGAGTCTGATCCGTCGCGTTACGTTGCTACGCGACCCTAACCTGCACTGGAAGGAGATTCCCATGCAAGCCTATACTTAGTATAGCCTTTAAACCGCTGGGTTCAACAAGGCCATTTCTTCGTTCGGCTCACACTTTTCGATTCAAGCCCGTGGCACAGCTCATTCAGCACAGCCACCGCCGGAATTTTCAGCCAATCGCAGCAAAATCCTGCTGCGACATCGCCTTAGCGATGTAATCAAGAAATTCGTTCGTGTGAGTCAGGAAACCCAGATGACCAGCCCCTATGATAAGCCGCATATCGCAGTCAGGCATGGTGTTAGCCAACTTTTCCTGGCAAGCCGGCGGCACCACGACATCGCAGCCACCCGTGATCAAAGTGGTCGGCAGGTTAATTTCCGCCAGTGAATCGTGAATGTCAAAATCCATCAACCAGTCAAGCCTGCGGGCCATCAAGGCCTGGTCAGTTTTCCAGATACAGTCAATCACGAACGATTCCACTTCGGCATTGCGAACGCTCTCACCCAGCAGGATACGAAAAAACTGGTTGAGAAACGCACTGTCGGAACACAAAGGCACTCTCGTCAGAACCTTATGCACAAGACGCGATGCCCAGGCGTGCTGCAACCGCCCCGGTGTTCCACTCAAAATCAATCGCCTGACGTTCGCAGGGCGATGCCGGGCCAGATCCAGAGCCACACAGCCACCATAAGAAATACCAAAAAGCGAAATCCCGTTTACTGGCAACTGATCAATCACGTCAGCCAGCAGACGGGTTGGATGATCATTGATACGTAAAGCCTGAATTGACGAGCATTTGCCTTCGCCAGCCCAATCAAACCAGTAAACTGAATACCGATTCGCCAGTTCATCGATCAAAGGCTGAAGCAATCGGGCCCCACCAGCCATCCCCGGCAAAACCAAAATCGATTCGCCTTCACCCTTCTGGCTCACCTCAACCATGCCGTATCGCGACCAGACAGTCCTTATCCGAATGAAATCACTGGTGTCAGTCTGGGGTGCTTGGAGAGATTGGAGGAATCCGTTTTCCAATGGCAGGCTGGGCATTTTAAGCTCGTGTGGTGAGAGGTTGTCCGTCAAAGCCGTATAATTTCAATTAAAAATCATGCATTCCCTATGCCATTCATTATTTTTTCGGAAATCAGAGGAAAACCGGCTGTTGAAAAGTGACGGTAATTTGTAATGGCCAGGTATAGAGTGTTGAATAGTGTCGATAATCGCTGTGCTGTTTGGCGTCGGGGTTGCATATGTCTGATTTAAACTTCTATTTTGCGAAAATTTATAATTTTAATCGAATTTTCTTGGTGCTGATTGTCAGTTAGGTTTATGACACAAAAACAGGGGGTGTCGAAATCTGGCGGCTTGACATGTCGGTTCGCAGTTTGGTTAAATAATAACAGGTATTCGACATGTTTAGACACCCGGCCTCTGGTATGGCAAATTCAATACAACCGTTCGAATCGAATCTTGAATCACGCACTGATCGCGTCCGTCAGATTGTCGGCTGGACGATTGGTTCGGCGACGGTTGCTGTGCTTTTTTATTCCATCAGCGTGCTTTCGCTGGTCGCTTTATCGGGCGATATTGGTTTGAGGTTCGTGCTTGGAACGGTGGTGCGTGACCGAATCGAAACATCAGATTATGAGTGGAATCCGGTCATTCCCGAGACAGGCTCGACCCTGACGAAGCTTGGCTCGACTCCCATTCGGAGTTATCCAGACCTGGTTCAGGCACTTAGAGAGCTGAAAGTTGGCCAGCGGCTGAGTGTTGGCTATATCGACCCTGCCGGCAAGTCGCACGAGGCTCAGGTGTTGGTTCGTCGTCGCCCGTTCTGGGTTTATGGCTCGTCGATCATCTGGTTCATCCAGGAAATTTTTATCTTTGTGGTTGGGGCCCGCGTTTTCTGGAAGAGGCCGCGCGACGCCAGTGCTGCGATTTTCTTCCTGATTTGCGTACTCACCTTTGGCGCGTTCATGGGCGGGTATCACTGGACAGAAATCGTTATCTCACGGCCTCTCATTCACGTCTTCACGGCCTGCGCTGTTTTTCTGCCCTGGGCCAACCTGCATTTCTATCTCGTTTTCCCGGCTGAACTTGCGATCTATGTCAGGAACCGTCGCTGGCTTGTCCGGCTGATTTACGCAGTGCCGGCCATTCAGTTCATGGTGCTTGCCTTCTGCATCAACTGGGTCAGATATTCGCGATTCTATTCGCTCGAAGATTCGATGCTGGCCGTTT
>JBJTRR010000861.1:0-1221 GCA_046076185.1 bacterium
GGGGCCACGCCTTTGTCATGATATTTTCTAACAATGCTGAATCAGCCCTGTGTGCCCAACACAAAATCCTTGCCTCGCAATGCAAAAGTGTTAAACTCTTAGCATGTCTCGCCAGCCACATGCATTGCACTCATTGGCACCCAACACCTGCCCCGGCCCGCTGCGCCGCAGGGAATTTCTGCGTGTCGGTTCGCTGGCTCTGGGCGGCCTGGGCCTTCCCCAGCTTCTCGCCGCCCGTGAACGTTCAGGCAATGCCCGGGCTGATACGTCCGTCATTCTCTTCTGGATGTGGGGCGGCCCCAGCCAGTTTGAAACGTGGGACCCCAAGCCCAACGCCCCCGACACCATTCGTGGCCCTTTCAAACCCATCGCCACCCGCGTCCCGGGCATGCACATCTGCGAAGTTTTTCCGCTTCAGGCCAGAATTGCCGACAAATTCTCGCTGGTTCGCTCGCTGCACCACACCATGTCGGCCCACAACGATGGCTCGATTGAAGTCCTTACCGGCAAGACGCCCCTCGCGCCCGACATCACTTCAACCAATCTCTCTGATCATCCCGATTTCGGCATGATCGCCAGCCATTTCCGCGGTATCGGGCCCGACGGCATCCCGCCCTATGTCGGCATACCCAAAGTGCCGTTCATGGTTCGCCCGAACTATCTGGGCGTGGCTCATGCCGGTTTTCCCACCGGCGACCCTTCCGCTCCTGGCTTCAAGCCCGGCGGACTGGTGCTTGATGCCGGCCTGAACGGCCAGCGGCTTGGCGATCGTCGCGGCCTTCTCTCGCAGTTTGATCATTTCCGCCGAACGGCTGACAGCCGCCGTAAAGCCGTGGCCGACCCCTTCAGCGACTCAGCATTTGCCATGCTCACAAGCTCGGCCGTGGCTTCGGCCTTCGACCTTTCCAGAGAAGACCCCCGCCTGCGCGACCGCTATGGCCGCCACCTCTGGGGGCAGTCGTGCCTGCTCGCCCGCCGTCTGGCTGAGGCTGGCTCGTCGGTCATTACCATCGACGCCCTGGCCCCGACCCTTTCCGACCGTTATTTCAGTTGGGACGATCACATCAACCCGCAGACCCGCTGGGATATGGCCGACGCCATGCGCTATCGGGCCCCGTTCATGGATCAGGCCATTTCCACGCTGATCGACGACATTTATGCCCGGGGGCTTGATAAAAAGGTGATGGTTGTCGCTGCCGGCGAATTCGGCCGCACGCCCAA
>JBJTRR010000862.1:0-13635 GCA_046076185.1 bacterium
ACTGCATCAATTTCATCAATGAAAAGAATGCATGGACTGCTTTCTTTAGCCGTTTTGAACATGTCGCGTACACGCGATGCGCCCACGCCAACAAACATCTGAATAAATTCAGAACCGCTTATGGAGTAGAAGGGTACGCCCGCTTCGCCAGCCACGGCCCGAGCCAATAGCGTTTTACCCGAACCAGGAGAACCAACCAGCAAAACACCCTTTGGAATACGACCGCCCAGACGCTGAAAACGCTCAGGATTTTTCAAGAATTCAACGATTTCCTGAAGTTCTGCCTTGGCATTCTCAAGCCCGGCAACTTCCTCGAACGTTGTTCGCTGCTTAGATTTATCATGTCTTTTGGCTGGGCTTTTGATGAAGTTGCCCAGAATGCCGCCGTCGAACTGGTCGCGTGCGCGTCTCATCATCAAGTAGATAAAGACGATGAAAATCAGGCTTGGCAGAAGGAAGGTCAGCCAGAGCATAAGCCCTGTGCCTGGCGGGGCTTCACTATCAATGAGTACTGGTTTTTCGCCTGATTTGGTGACTTTCACCAAGTCGTCGACAATCGGCTTGATCAGGTCTTCACTGGGCAGATAAACGTAAAATTTATCAATATCGGTTGCCTTGCCTTCCAGCCCGTAAGGCTTTTTGGCTCTCAATCGACCATAAATCTTGGTTGACTGATTGGCAAACTCATTAATGTTATTGTTTTTGACCTGTTCAAGAAACCAGGCGTAATCGACTTTCGTCTCGTTGCCGGGCTTAAACGACCAGATCAGAGTCGCCGCCACTCCGACAATCAGTAACCAGACCCAGGGCTGGGTCGGCGATGGGCCAGATTGGCCGTTGCCGTCGCCGGGAGGCTTGCGTTCCTGGGTCTTTTTTTTCGGCTCTTGTTTTGAATCAGGCTCCGGCATATTCTCTCGTCGCTCTGCTAAAGAGATCGGTGCGTGACAGCCGCCGCCTACATGCCAGGCGACTTCACTCTATTATTATCTTATTCCAGACACCCAAAAGTCGCAAGTTCCGAACGGTTTGTTCAGGATTTATGACCGGATTCCAACCATTTTTCGCAATCGATAGCGGCCGCACAACCCGTACCGGCCGCCGTAATTGCCTGGCGATAATGTGTGTCAACCACGTCGCCACAGGCAAATACACCCTCAACACTCGTCGCCGTGGCATAGTTCGGATACCGATCCGACCAACCTGCGTCGCGGGCCACATCCTGCCATGCCTGGGCCGCCCGAGTCAGCAAATATCCGTCGTCCGTCGTTTCCAGTTGCCCGCCAAAAACTTCCACGTTTGGCTTGTGGCCAATCGCAATGAACAGGCCATCCACAGCCAGGTCTGATAATTCGCCCGTCACTACATTCTTAAGCTTCAGGCCACTCACATGCCGGTTCGGGTCTTCCGTGCCGACCACCGACTCAACCGCCGTATTCCAGATTGGTTCGACCTTCGGATTCGCCAGAATGCGATCAGCCATAATCTTTGAAGCCCGCAGGCTTTCGCGGCGGTGAATGAGATAAACCTTTTTGGCAAATCGGGTCAGGAATGATCCTTCCTCGGCCGCTGAATCGCCGCCACCCACAATCGCCACGGTTTTGTCTTTGTAAAAAGCACCGTCGCATGTCGCGCAAGTGCTTACACCGTAACCCATAAAGTGCATCTCGGTTGAAATGCCCAGCGTGCGGGCTGTGGCACCCGTCGCCACAATCAGGGCGTCGGCTTCATAGGTTTCTTCGCTGGTTTTCACCACGAAGGGGCGTTTGGAAAGGTCAACCGAGTCGGCATGCTCGAAGCGGGTATCGGCTCCGAATTTCTGGGCCTGCTGTCGCATGTTGTCGATAAGGTCTGGCCCCAGAACACCTTCAGGAAAGCCGGGGAAGTTCTCGACGGTCGTCGTCCACATGAGCTGGCCGCCGGATTCCCGGCCTTCCAGAACGACGGGCGACAAATTGGCACGGGCGGCATAAATGGCGGCCGTCAAGCCGGCACAACCCGAACCGAGGACGAGAACATGAACTTTTTTGGCCATCTCAGGTGCTGCTCCGGTAGAGACTTACAGTATCATTGGCTGTTGCTTTTCGGCCCCGTCCTGTCGGCTGTCTGTTGGCACATACTCAGCAACATTTCGGGAATGGATGTCAAATAATAAGCGAACTGGCCCCTGCCTGACAATCATATTCCGGCCGGGTGGGTCGTTTGAATTGCCGTGTCCGCTACATTCTTCTTCCTCAAATTAAAGGAACTGGGTTCGACCAGCTTTCTAATAAGACAATGTCTTTATCAAGTTCGGCTGGTTTTTGCCAATTGAACGGCCTTTTTGGAATTGGAAATAAAGCTTGATCGACCCGGCGAATGTCCTATAATTTGATTAACGAGTTGCTGGTTGAACTTCCCGCCAAGCCTGTTCACCTGCCCCCACCCAAATGCTCACTGGTAAAGGATTTCTCAGATGATGAACCAGCAGCCATTTTTTGAGCAACCGGCGTTAAACCTGCTTCGTCGAAATTTTATTCAGGCAGGGGCCTGTGGTTTTCTGGGCCTGAATCTGCCGACTTTGCTGGCGGCGAAATCGCAATCAGGTTCTGCCGGACGCATTACGGGCAAGCCGAAGTCGGTGATTTTTATCATGATGAGTGGAGGTCTGGGGCAGCTTGATTCGTTTGACATGAAGCCTGAAGCGCCCGAGGCCCTTCGTGGCGAATTCAAGCCAATTCAGACACGCACTCCCGGCATTGCCATTTGCGAGCATCTGCCGATGCTGGCTGACCGCATGGACAGGCTGGCGATTGTTCGCAGTATGTCGCACCCGCAGGGGAATCACCTTGAAGCGATGCATCGCATTCTGACAGGACATCCGTCGGTGCCCAGGGGTGCCTCTGACCTTGACCGGGTGGCCTCTCGCAACGATTTTCCGTGCTATGGTGCCGTGGTAGATTACGTTCGCGGGCCATCGGGCGGCGTGCCCAACGGTGTGGCCCTGCCGCTGAAGCTGATTGAAGGCCCGCTGACTTGGCCCGGCCAGGATGCCGGATTTCTTGGCCCCCGACACGACCCCTGGCAACTGCGAATGCCGCCCAGTCAGCCAGAAGCTAGAGACGATTCCATTGCACTGCCAGAGGGGCTGGGCATTGATCGCCTGCACCGGCGGCAGCACCTGCTGAACCAGACTATGCCGGCACTGCCGGGCGATAGCTTCGCTGATCAGCAGGAATCGGCCATGCGGCTGCTGGGTAATGGCAATGTGGCCAAAGCAATTGACCTGGAGCGGGAAGACCCGCGGCTGCGCGACCGTTACGGGCGTCATAGCTTTGGCAAATCGCTGCTGATGGCCCGCCGGCTTGTGGAAGTGGGCGTGCCGATTGTGCAGGCCACCATGGGAATCGTACAAAACTGGGACACCCATGTCGGCAATTTTCCACGCCTGAAAAACGATCTCCTGCCGCCGCTGGATAGAGCCGTTTCGGCACTGATCGACGACCTTTCCTCGCGTCACATGCTTGATGATACGCTGGTTGTGCTGACAAGTGAATTCGGCCGGACGCCGCGCATTTCTCCGCTGAAACCTGGCGATGTGCCCGGCCGTGACCACTGGCCACAAGTTTTTTCATGCGTTTTTGCGGGCGGCGGTGTGAAAGGCGGGCAGGTGATTGGCAAGTCTGACACGATGGCGGCCTATCCGGTGACTCGCAGCTTTGGTCCGCCAGATTTGGCCGCAACCATTTACTCGGCTCTCGGTATTGATACTGCTTTGGAACTTCGCGACCGCTTGAACCGGCCACTGCGGCTGACAAATGGGGACGTCATTTCCTCGCTCTACACCGGTGATGAAATATAATTCAGGAAATTAAGTCGCAGGGCAGAATCAGCCAAAATTTGCAATTTAACCGGCTGATTTCATTAATGTTCCCAATGGGCACAGACTTCCTGCCAGGGTGCGCCTGTTTCAATTGTCGTTCGTTCTCTGTCAGAGCCATAAAGCAGATCTATTGCAATTGGAAAATCGCGATATTCGTAAGTTTCCGTCCGCCAGCGAAATAACTCACTGTTTTGTTGTCGCATGGCAATGATGGCAGCAGTGTAAACGCGCACAGGTTGAAATACAATCGGGTCGGTGACATGAATTTGAGCACCGTTGCATATCTTGCCGGCGTGTTTTTGAAATGTCGGCTTGAATTGGGTTGGGCGGGCGATGAATCCATTCAGCCCTGAATAATTCAAACTCGCCGCCAATTGCAATTCATCAAGCCAGGGTGCCCCAAAAATTTCAAATGGGCGGGTGGTGCCCCGGCCTTCCGATATATTGGTGCCTTCGATGAGGCAACCACCGGGATAAACCAGTGCTGTGTCAAATGTCGGCATATTGGGCGAAGGAATGACCCATGGCAGGCCAGTCTGCGGAAATAACATCTCACGATGCCAGCCTCTTGACGAAATGCAATTGTATTTTACATCAAGATTTTCATGATCCTTGACCCACTGGCCCATTTCGCCGAGTGTCAGGCCATGGCGAATGGGAACGGCAATTTCACCCACAAACGAATCGAATCCGGGTTTCAGCAGCGGCCCTTCGCGGGCCACACCGCCAAGGGGGTTGGGGCGATCAAGTACGACAATCTCTAAACCCAGCCCGACAGCCGCGCGTAGGGTTCTGACAAGAGTCGCCGCAAAGGTGTAATAGCGGCTGCCGATATCGGGCAAGTCAACCAGCAGAATATCAAGGTCGGCCAGCATTTCACGCGATGGCGTGAGCGAATCTTCCGTTTCGCCATAAAGCGAAACCACCGGCACGCCCCATCTGGGGTGCGGGGCATTCTGCCCGGCGACGGTTTCAAGATCTTGTGCCACGCCGGCGAAGCCATGTTCAGGGCCGAAGAGGCGAACAAGATTCTTGCCGCATTGCTGGCTCAGCATATCGGCCAGGTGTCGCAGACGCGAGTCAACCGATGCCTGATTGACAATGGCACCGATGCGGCGGCCTGAAAGCCTTTTGAAGCCCTCGGCGGCGAGCTGATCAAGCCCGGTTTCAATTCGCGATTGCATTTGCTGTAACTCTTTTCGACAGTGTCAGTTTCACCTGATTTATGCCCTCAGAATAAACATTCATCTCAGTGCATGTCAAAAAGAAAGGCGAGCCAAATGGGCGGAGCGTGGGCGCAGCATCGCATGAAATTCATGAAATGGGCAGGAATATCTGTTGAACCAGGCTGGCTTCTCTGGCAGGATGGTGGCTGGAATATAGGAAATCGCAGGATTTGCATGCCTTTGCCATGTGGGGCCGAGCCGGATGAAGAGAATCAGAAGTCGGTTTCTATCTGTTGTCGTTTGTCAGGAATTATTTCTTGCAATGGCGATTTTCGCTTCAGCGCAGGAGCCTGCACCGCCGGAAACTCTGCCAGGCACAGCGGCGTGGAAGATGCCGGCCGACCCGGCGATGGAGATGGTTGAGGGAATTCACCGACACCTTGACGGCATGCTGGCCGCGACGGAATCGGCACGCGATTCAAAGTGGGCGGCTTCTATTGCAAATACCCAGGAACGACGGGCGAAAGTGCTACGCCTGACGCAAGTCATAGGGGCTGTCGAGCCACCGGCACTCAACGGACGGCTTGAGCGTATTACAAGTCTTGACAGGCCAGGGCAGCCGCTGGCGTCGTCGGCCAAGGTGCGAGTGGACCGGGTTCGGTGGAATGTTTTTGACGACACTTGGATGGAAGGGCTGATGGTTGAGCCGATTTCGTCGGCCAACATCAGATTTTCAGGCGTGGCGATGGGCGATGCCGATGAACGGCCGGAAATACTTGCGGGCCTGGCTGACCCTGGCAACCCCCGGCATGGCCTTGCGGTGAAGCTGGCTGAGGCTGGGGGACGGATTCTGATTCCGACTCTGCTAAGCAGAGACGATACATTCTCAGGCGACCCCAAAGTGCGGTTCACGAATCTTTCGCACCGGGAATGGATCTGGCGGATGGGCTATGAGACAGGTCGGACACCTGTAGGATATGAAGTGGACGCCGTGGTGCATGGCCTGCATTTTCTGGCAGAAACGCAGGATAAGAATGCCCCGCTGATGGTTTTCGGTCATGGTGAAGGGGGGCTGATTGCACTGATTACGGCGGCAGTGGACCCGCGAGTGAAGGCGGCTTGGGTGAGCGGCTATTTTCAGAAGCGTGACACCAGCGAGTGGCTTGAGCCGATTGACCGCACGATCTGGCGGCGGAGCCTTGAATTTCAGGACGCCGAGCTGGCGGCTTTGTCGGCCACCAAACTGGGTGGTGGAATATTGATTATTGACCGAACTGACGGGCCAACGGTGGCAGGGCCAAAGCCGCCGAAAAATGGCCGTGACGATGCGGCTGATGGCTCATTACGGCCGGCCAGGAAAAGCGAAATTGATCATGAGCTGGCCAGAGCCAGAAAATTATCAGGTAAAATGGCATTCCTGATTATGGATGCGGCTGACCATGCCCAGGCTTTGGGGGAAGTGGCAAAGAAACTGGGAATTGTGTTTCCTGAAACTGTTGAAAAAGTGCAATTGTCGGGCAAGATTTTGCCTGATGCCGACCGGCGAATGAAAGGGCAGATTGACCAGTGGGCGGCCCACACCCAAAGGCTGGTACAGACATCAGAGCTCAGGCGATTTGAATATTTCAAAAATGCCAATCCGCAGAAGCCGGGCGAATGGGCAGCGGCAACAGCACCTTTGCGAAAGGAGTTCTGGGATGTGCAGATTGGCCGGATGCCGGAACCCAGCGAGCCAATGAAGATAGAATCAAAACTGGTTTATCGCGAAAAGAATTTCAATGGTTATGCCGTGAAGATTCCTGTGTGGGGCGATGTCTGGTCCTATGGTGTTTTACTTCTGCCGAAGGACCTGAAGCCGGGCGAGAAACGGCCGGTGTTGGTGTGCCAGCATGGGCTGGAAGGGCGGCCGGATGATGTGGTTGATCCGGCGAAGAAATCGGTCTATCATGCTTATGGTGCCGCACTTGCGGACAGGGGTTATATTGTTTTTGCGCCCCAGAATCCCTACATCGGTAAGGAGAGGTTTCGCACCATTCAGCGCAAGGCCTGGCCGCTTGGGCAATCGTTATTTGCAGTGATATTCCGGCAGCACGAGCGCATTTTGGAGTGGCTGGAAGAGCATGAGAATGTTGACCCTGCACGCATAGCATTTTATGGCTTGTCGTATGGTGGAAAATCGGCCATGCGAATTCCGGCAGCTCTTGAAAAATATTGCCTTTCGATCTGTTCAGCCGACTTTGACGAATGGGTGATCAAGTGCGTGAACACCGACAGGCAATATTCGTATATGTTCACGATTGAATATGACATGTATGAGTGGGATCTGGCTTCGAAATTCAATTATGCGGAGATGGCGGCCCTGATTGCGCCACGGCCGTTTATGGTGGAACGTGGCCATTTTGACGGCGTGGCCCCTGATGAATGGGTGGGCTATGAATTTGCGAAGGTCAAACGGACGTATGACCTGCTTGGCCTGAAGGATAAAGTGGGAATTGCCTATTTCAGCCGTGGGCACGAGATTGACGGCGAAGAGACATTCGCCTTCCTGGCCAGGCACTTGAACTGGCCAAGGGGCGAGCGCAAGCTGCACCCCGTGCCGCCTGGCAAATGACAGGCTGATTTTCATGACACAGGGCGGGCTGGCAATTGCCAGGCCCGTCGGCTGAATGAATTTACGATGGCGAAATGAATCAGGCCAGGGAGACAGAGGCCTGGCTGAAGCCAAAGATTTTGCGATAACGCGAAAGAAAATTTTCGAGCTTGACCATGGCTTTGTATTTTTCGTCGCTGACCTGGGCGACTTTCATTCCGATTTCGCGAGCGATTTCAGAAATCGCGGCACCCTGGCTCCAAAGCTCGATGATCAGATCCTGTCGTGGGGTCAAAACCTTTTCCCTGGCGGTTCGCAGAAGTTCGGTGAGAGCATAGGTCTCGGCCGGATCTTTTTCTGAACCCCGTGAAGCCACCACTTCGCCGGAAGATTCAAGCGGCAGGTATCTTTTCAGCCGCTGGGCCTGCTTTTTCACGGCATCAATGGCCCGGGTCAGTTCCTGCCGCTCAGGGCTTTCGCTGTCCTCAAGCACTTTTTTCCAGTTAAAAAGGCCTTCCTTCATCTTGCCCAGCAACCGCACGCAGACTTCCTGAGTGCAGTCGTCCCAAAGGCTTGGGTCAAGGCGAGCATTCGACCAGCAGGTGGTGCAATATCGTTGAATCGACTTGATCTGATCAAGGTCAACCGTGGTAGAAAACGCAACAAGACCGCAGATCAGGGAAATGGCTGAAGGGGCCATCCGCCGGCTGGCTCTGGCTGGTTTTACGTCAGGGTTCTGAGAAATTTCGTCTGCCATGCTACTTGCACTTGTTCGGCTTTTATTGGGTTACCTCACACCATCATGGTGACGCAGCACGCTTTTGAAGTCAACCCTTTTCAGAAGGTTGTTTCCGCTTTTTTCAGCCCTAATATCTTTACTTGACATAATTTAGCCTGATTACGCCAGCTCAGTCGTTGGCGTTATGCCCTTCGCCCAGAAACCGACCACCATCGACACGAATGCATGTGCCTGTCACAAAGTTTGTTGAGTAAAGGAGATAGAGAATAAGCTCGTTGACATCGGCCGGTGACCCGACGCGGCGAAGAGGGGTCTGGCCAACCACATCGCGGATATCGTCAGGCGTCATGTCGGGCGGCGGGTCGATCATGGCCGGCTGAATCATGTTCACGGCCACATGTGGCGCAAGTTCATTGGCCAGGGCCAGTGTCATCGTCTTAAGCCCTCCCTTGGCAACAAGATAGGGAAGGTAGTCGCGATACGGGCGGTCAATCGCCCAATCGCCTATATGAATCATCCGGCCACGATACCCATGTTCGTCGTCAGGCTGCTTCAGCATCTGCTGACCAGCGGCCACAGCTATGTGATATGGCCCGGCCAGATTGGCTGCCAGATTTCGCTCAAAATCTTTGGGTGTCAGCGTTTGGAATGGTGTTCGAGGGAAGATCGAAGCCATGTTTACCAGTGCGTCAACCCGGCCCAACTCGTCCGTCGTAGTTCGAACAACCCGCTGGGCAGCATCAGGGTCAGAAAGGTCAGCCTGCATGGCAAGTGCAGTAATGCCATACTGTTGCGATAATTCTGCAACAGTTTTCTCGATTTCGGCACGGCTGGTGTGCCATGTCATGACAATATTGGCCTGATGCCTGACCGCAAGCCGTCTGGCAAGGTCTGTGCCGACTCGCCTGCCGCCTGTGATAATGATGTTTCTGGCATTCATAAAGCTATTCCATGATATATTTTAAGTGGTGCAGAAACGGCTCAGGGGTTCCAGGGCACATCAGCCACATCGGCTGAGTTGTTGATCATGCGGGCAAAGACGAAGAGGAAGTCGCTCAGCCGATTCAGATAAACAATGGTTACCGGGTCAACCGGTTCGTGTTCCACATGAGAGAGGCTGACGACACCCCGTTCGGCCCGGCGGCAGATGGTTCGAGCCAGGTGAGCGAGGCTGGCGGCACGGGTTCCGCCGGGAAGGATGAACGAGGTGAGAGGGGCCAGGCGGGCCTGCATGTTGTCGATATGTTCTTCAAGCCGCGAGACATGCGTCAATTTAATGGCATGAAAGAAGCGACCCTTGGGGTCGGGGTCGGCCAGGGCTGAGCCGAGGTCAAAAAGGTCTTCCTGAACGATTTTCAGCACGGCATCAAGCTCGGCAGGTAAGGACTCGGCCCTGATCACGCCGACACAGGCGTTAAGTTCGTCGACTGTGCCATAGGCGTCGATCCGGGCGTGATCTTTAAAAACCCGCCGGGAACTTAACATGCCAGTCATGCCTTCGTCGCCCGACTTTGTGTAAATCCTTGTGTCCAATTGAGTTAATCCGTTCGGTGCAAAAGTCGGGTGGTTGTGTGAATCTTGAGCCCAATCGCCGGGCCCAACTTGGCGAGCAACCATGCCTGCAATTATAATAATTATATTGTAGTCAACCGGCGAGTCTGCGACTTGCCATTCCCGCCTAAAGCGACAAACACCACAAGAACAATCATGCTGATTCAAACCATAATCGCCCTGACGCTGGTTGGCCAGCCGCCTGCTGCTGCCGCCGGCCCCAAGCTATCTGCGGCCGAAGTTGCCCGCCTGGAATCGAAGCACCTGAAGAATGTTCGGCAGCTGACATTCGACTTTGCCAAGGCGGGCGAAGGATATTTCAGCCCTGATGGCAAAAAAATCATTTTTCAGGCCGCTCCTCCCGGCAAAGACGACTATCAGATTTACATGCTTGCACTTACAGAAGGGGCAACCCCGCAGCTGGTCTCAACCGGCAAGGGCAAGTGCACCTGCGCCTATTATCATCCGAATGGCAAGTCAATATTATTTGGCTCAAGCCACCTCGACCCGGCCCTGAAAAATGGCAAGCCTGACGCTGCCAAAAAGGGCCCGGCTTATAGCCGAAGCGAGCGATATCGTTGGGATTTTGATCCGTTCATGGATATTTTTATTTCGAATCCTGATGGTTCAAATCTCACACAATTGACAGATGCCCCCGGATACGACGCGGAAGGCAGTTACTCGCCCGACGGAAAGCAGATCATATTTACCTCATTCCGCGATGGCGATGCCGAAATTTACATTATGGACAGCGACGGCTCGCACGTCCGCCGGATAACCCGCAGCAAGGGTTATGACGGTGGGCCTTTCTTCTCGCCCGACGGCAAAAAAATCATCTATCGCAGCGACCGGGCCGGCAACGATCTTCTCCAGGTCTATATCAATAATCTGGAAGGCACTGCCGAGAAACAACTCACGAAAAATGACGGAGTGAACTGGGGCCCCTGGTTTCTGCCCGACAGCCGTCATATTGTATACTCCACATCAATTCACGGCCATCAGAACTACGAAGTTTATCTGATGGATACCGAAACCGGAAAGCAGGAACGGGTGACTTTTGCCGATGGCTTTGACGGCCTGCCTGTCATCAGCCCTGATGGCAAAAAAATGATGTGGACAAGCAAAGGCCGCAACAAGGAAAACACAAGCCAGCTTTATATTGCTGACTTTGACCCCAAGATGTCGGCTGAGACCACAACAGCCGCAACAGCGGAAAAGAAGTAACTTCGTCTTTACGATTGACGAAATTTGGGAATGAGTTTCAACGATAGAAAGTGAATTCAGGAAATGCACTCGAAACCTGTGATTGCCCACACCATGGGAATGTCTGACTTTCTGATGAACGCCTATATTGGCGATCTGACAGAAGACGAATTGTTTTTACAGCCAGTGGCCGGCATGAATCACATTGCCTGGCAACTGGGGCACCTGATCTCGGCCGAGCGGTCCTTTGCTGAAATGATTCAGCCGGGCGCTTCGCCTGCTTTACCAGCTGGTTTTGACGACGTTCACTCGCGAACGGACACCAAGGGCACCACCCGCGAGCAATTTCTGAGCAAATCGGCTTATCTTGAGCTTTACAAGGCCCAGCGAGCAGCGACCCAGGCGATTCTTGATTCGGCATCAGACGAGCTTCTTGCCACGCCGACGACAGATCGCTATGCCCAGATTGCGCCGAACTTTGGCGCACTTCTTAACATGATCGGGTTGCATTATATGATGCATCTTGGTCAGTTTGTGGCCGTGCGGCGAACTGCGAACAAGCCGATTGCCGTTTGATTTTGACCGTATTAACAGTTTCAGTGGGAAATGACATTGCGAATTGGGGCGATGTCATTTCCCGATTTCATTAATGAATGAGTCCATCAGGCAGGAAAAAAGGCGTCATGGCAGATCGCACCATTCGTGTCAGAGGGGCCCGGGTTCATAATCTCAAAAATATTGATGTTGATATTCGACTGGGGCGGCTGGTGGCCATCACTGGCGTTTCAGGTTCAGGCAAAAGCTCTCTGGCGTTTGATACACTTTATGCTGAGGGGCAGAGACGCTACCTGGAAACTTTCACGGCTTACACCCGTCAATTTCTTGACAGGCTGGAAAAGCCAGATGTTGACCGAATCGATGGTATGCCGGCTGCTGTGGCCGTGGCACAGCATGCGCCAAAGCGATCGAGCCGATCTACGGTCGGCAGTGTTACAGAAATTGATGATCATCTGGCTGTATTGTTTGCACGTCTTGGACAGGTTTTCTGCAGAAAATGTGGTCTGAAGATTGAGCCAGCGTCCGTTGGCGCGATATCGAGATATATTGATTCGTTAGCGGAACGGGCCCGATACCAAATTGCATTTCCACTGGAAATTGTGGCCGGGAGTGATCGGCTGCTTCTGGCTGAAAGTCTCAGGGAAAGTGGGTTTGTTCGGGTCAGAATAGGAAATGAAACTCACCTGATTGAGTCAGGACCAATTCCGGGAAATGCAACCGGCCAGATTGATGTGATTGTGGATCGTCTGGTGAGAGGATCAGAAACCGTTGAACGACGGGAAGACTCGATACGCACGGCTTTTGAGCGTGGTTATGGCCGGTGTCGAATTATGACCGATGAAAATTCAATGACATTCCATAACGACTGGGTTTGCCCTTCGTGTGGTTGCGAGCACCAGCAGTCTGAGCCAGCCCTGTTTCGGCCGAACCATCCGCAGGGTGCATGCCCGGCCTGTGAAGGCTTCGGCCGGGTGATTGATATTGATTTTGACCGGATTATACCCGACAAAAATAAAACGCTGAGGCAGGGAGCAATTGCACCCTATCAGATGCCTGCCTATAAGGAGATGCAGGATGACCTTGAAAAAAATGGCCCTGGCTTGGGTGTGAGCCTTGACGTGCCGTGGAAGGAGATGCCGGAAGCTGAAAAGACGCTTGTCATTCAGGGCAAGAAATCAAAAGGTCTTTATGGGATCAATGATTTATTTGCGTGGCTTGAGAAAAAAACATACAAAATGCATATTCGTGTGTTTCTTTCACGGTGGCGGGCCTATCGGCCATGTGAAACTTGTTCTGGCAGAAGACTTGGGCCTAATTCGCTGGCAGTGAAGGTTAATAATTGCAACTTTGCTGAAATTGCAGAGAAAAATCTTGAGGATGTGGCAGAGTGGGTCAGCGGATTGAAATTGCAATTTCAGAATCATCCTGCATTGGCCCGGGTGATCAGGCCACTGGAAAATCGTCTGCAATTTCTGATTGATGTTGGCCTTGGTTATTTAAATCTGGGGCGGCCGGCGCGGACGCTATCGGGTGGAGAGATGCAACGAGTGGGGCTGACAACGGCACTGGGTTCGGGCCTGGTGAATATGCTTTATGTGCTTGATGAACCAACAGCAGGTCTGCATCCGGCTGATACGGAGAGGCTCCTTAAACTTGTCAGGGCCCTGAGAGACAAGGGTAACACCATTGTTGCGGTTGAACACGACATTGATTTCATTAATGCGTGTGATGATCTTGTGGATCTTGGCCCAGGGGCCGGAGAGCAGGGCGGCGCCATTTTGTTTTCAGGGCCTATTGGTGAACTGAAATTAAATAAAAATACAGATTCAACGACATTACCGTTTTTAAATACGGAAAACTCTGGCAAATCTCACAAAAAAATGAAGAAGCGACCGGTTGATGGTGATTTTATTGAAATGAAAGGCTGCCGGGGGAATTATTTGAAAAATATTGATGTAAAGATTCCTCT
>JBJTRR010000863.1:0-2714 GCA_046076185.1 bacterium
AAGCATTTGTCGAAGACCCTGCCGGCTGTGTCATTGGCTTTAAGATGGCACAGGAGCGGAATATTAAAATCGGCGACCCGATGCCACTCAAAGGGACAATTTATCCTTTCGACCTGAATCTCACCGTGCGTGGAATTTACAATGCCCCGCCTGATCGAGATGGCCGGATGTGTATTTTCAACTGGCGATATCTGGAAGAAGGCCTGAAGAAAGATTTTCAGGGCCGCCAGGCAGGCAACGCGGGCACTGTGTTTCTGAAAATCAAGTCGGGAACAGATCCGGCCTCGATGTGCCGGAAGATTGATGCTTCGACAATCAACAGCGACACACCGACACGCACCCAGACGGAAGATGCTTTCGTGGCCCAGTTTGCCGAACTTTGGGGCGACATGCGGCTTATGATTTCGGCAGTTGGGCTGGCTGTTGTGGTTTCACTGATTTTCGTTTCCGGCAATGCCATGGCCATGGCGATGCGTGAACGAACAACCGAAATCGCGATTCTGAAAGCCATCGGCTTTACCAATGGCAAGGTGCTTGGCATGGTGCTTTCCGAGGCCGTTTTTGTCTCAACCATCGGAGGTCTGATTGGAGCCCTTGGCTGCAAGCTGCTGTTTGATGTTGTTGACATTTCTCCCTATACGGCCGGTGCCTTGCCTTTCTTCTTCATTCCCACGCGAACGGCCCTGCTTGGGTTCGGCACTTCAATTTTAATTGGCTTTCTCAGTGGCCTTCTGCCTGCATTTGCTGCCGCTCGACTTGGCGTGATTCAGGGCCTGAGAAAAGTCGTCTGACATTCAACCGGGATATTTTCTGCCATGGTTCCGATCAAATACAACACGCGTAATCTGTGGGTCAGGCGTGGCACCACTCTCATGACTGTTGCCGGCACAGCCCTGATCGTCTGGTCAAGCTGTATTCTGTTCAGCATGGTTGAAGGTCTGCAACAGAGTCTTGATGTCTCTGGCGACCCGCTGGACCTGATTATTTTGCGAAAAGGCTCGACGAACGAAACTGATGGTGGCTTTGAGCTGGATAAAGCCGACACCATGGTTACGATCAAAGGGGTGGCTGCCGACCCGAAACTTGGTCCACTGGTGTCTCGGGAACTGCTGAACATTCCGGTTATGGAGCGTGCCAACGGCTCACGCACTAACCTGATTATTCGTGGCCTTGATCCTGTGGGAAGGCTTTTGCGCAGAGACTTTTCGATTGTTGCCGGGCGAGATCTCGATCCCGGCAAGGGCGAAGCGATCGTAAGTGAACGGCTCGCTGGGCGATTTAAGAACAGTAATCTGGGCGACACGCTGAAAGTTGGCGAGAAAGAGAGCTATCGTGTTGTCGGCCTCTTCCGTGCTGGTGGTGGATCAGCCGAGAGTGAAATATGGGTTGATCGAAAAGATCTGGAACGCAATTTATCGCGTGAAGGATCAGTTTCGAGTGTCCAGATTCGAGCGGCTGGGCCGACGGAATTCGACGCGATCAAAAATGTTATTGTTGACGACCCGCAATATCGTCTTCTGGCCCTTGGCGAGAAGGAATACTATGCCAAGCAGACTCAGTCAACCACCTTTCTGAAGGTATTTGGGTTTGTGATCGCTGTTTTCCTGACAGTTGGTGCCATGTTTGCTGCGGCGAACACCATGTTTGGCGCGGTTGCCAGCCGAACACGTGAGATTGGCACAATGCGGGCTCTTGGTTTTTCCAAATCCTCAATTCTCTTGTGTTTTCTGGGTGAATCGGTGATTCTCTGCTCCATCGGGGGGATTGTTGGATTGCTGGCCACTTTGCCGCTTCAGGCTCTTTCCTTCGGCACAGTCAATTCCAACACATTCACTGAAATCACAGTGAATTTTGCATTTGGCCCTCTGGTGATGATCGTAGCCTTCTCCATGACTTTGGCGATGGGTGTTCTTGGCGGATTTTTGCCTGCATGGAAAGCGACAGACAAAGACATTATCGCCTCGCTTCGTGAGCTTTGACCGGCGATGGAAACCGACAAGAGTTGACGATTCAGTGCGATTCTGTCTATAAAAATATTGTTGAACGAAATCAGAAAACAGGGTCAACCGTCAAAATCACTCAGGTTGATCTCAACGATTTTTCGTGGGAGCAAACGTGGCAATGTCCGTCGAGGGAATGATCGTTGCCGATGGCCTGACCAAGCAATATGGGCGGTTCATCGCTGTGGCTGACATGTCATTTTCCATACCAGCCGGGCAGGTTGTCGCTTTTCTCGGGCCCAATGGCGCGGGCAAATCAACAACCATGAAGCTGCTGACTGGTTTTCTTGCCCCGACCATTGGGCGAGCCTTTATTGGTGGTGTCGATGTCGCTCAGGACCGAATCACTGCCGCTGAACGGCTTGGCTATCTGCCGGAAAACGGCCCACTTTATCCAGACATGACTCCCCTGGAACTACTTGAATATTTTGGTCAGGCCCGCGGCATGAGCGGGTCGCATCTGCGGCAACGAATGGAATATGTCGTAGGGCTTTGCGTGCTTGAACAAGTTGCGCACAAACCGATCGGTAAGCTTTCAAAGGGTTATCGTCAGAGAGTTTCAATGGCTCAGGCCCTGTTGCATGACCCTGATGTTCTTATTATGGACGAGCCGACCAGCGGCCTGGACCCCAATCAGATTCGTGAAGTCCGCCAGACGATCCGCCGGCTCGGCGAGTCGAAGACGATTCTCCTGTCGACCCACATTCTCCAGGA
>JBJTRR010000864.1:0-3624 GCA_046076185.1 bacterium
GTTTCAAAAAAATGGCAAAAATTATTGGAAGTCTGCAAGAAAATATGAGATCTGGATTGTCACACTCCTAACTTTTGGCGTAAAATATTTAGTAGTAACTCTGCAAAAAGCGAGGCCTGCATCATATGACCCCTGTAAGGGTTAAAGTACACATTCTGAACCTGATATTGATAATTTCTGCCACATGCAGCAATTTTACCTTGGCACAGCAAAAGACCAAGCGTTCCCAGGCTTCAGAAAAAACTGTTACAAGCATCAAAAAGACGCCATCTACAGCTAAAAAAACGATCGTTGAACAATCAGCCGCAAGGCCAAAAAACCAGGTAACTGAGCCACCCAGCCCGCTCGACCAGAATTTTATCGACACCTGGAAAGAGGCCGGCACAGCTCAGGCGGCACAGGCAAGTGATGTGGAATTTGTCAGGCGGATCTATCTCGACATCATTGGCCGGGTGCCGACGGTGGACGAAGCCAAAACTGCACTGGCTATGGAGTTAAGCACGCGTAAGGGGCGGCGACGCCTGGTGGAATCGCTGCTTGAGCATCCCGATTATCCCCGCAATTTTGCCCTGATTCTTCGCAATGCACTGATTGGCCGTAACCCGATGGGCGGCAGAGATGTGGATGCACCAGCCTTTGAAACTTGGCTTCGGCAGCAGGTTCTTCAAAATGCACCCTGGGACAAAATGGTGCGAGAAATGCTGGCCGGTGAAGGGGCCAGTAACGAAAACGGTGCAGTAAATTACATTCTGGCCTGGGCACGGTTTGGCGGTAGCGGATTGGCCGACGAAAATGCAGCGACGGCCCTGACTGGCAAAACCACCCGGGTGTTTCTCGGTTTGCAGATTCAGTGCACCCAGTGCCACGACCATTTTCTCAACAGCACCTGGAAGCAGAACGACTTCTGGGGAATTAACGCCTTTTTTCTGGGCCTGCAGCGGGAAGAGCTGCCGCAGAACGACCTTGAAGGCAATAACAACAACCGGCAGATGCACTATGTTCTGAAGGATCAGCCAACAACAGCCTGGAGCATGTTCGAACGGCGTAACGCCACCGGCGCCAGTATTCCGCCGCTTTATATCGGCGGCATTGAAATGCCTGACTTTGAGAAAAAGCCCCGGCGCAATGCTTTGGCAGATTATGTTGTGAACAAGGATCGACGCCAGCTGGCCAGAGCCATTGTCAATCGGTATTGGGCCCACTTCATGGGTAAAGGCTTTGTCAACCCGGTAGATGACTTTGGCGACCATAACGAGACCATTCTGCCCGATATTCTTGACCACATCGCCGATCAGCTTGTCGAACAGAAATTCGACCTGAAATGGCTGATCGCCACGATTTGCACCAGCCTTCCCTACCAGCTTTCCAGCGAGCTGCCCAAGGGCGACAAAAAGCACGACGATTCGACCTTTGCCCGGATGAGCCTCAAGCCGATGAGCCCCGAGCAACTTTACGAGTCGATTCTGACAATTTCTTCCGCCGATTCTGCGATGGGCACAGGGCGAGATGCCGACCAGCGGCGCATCGCCCAGCGGCAGCAGTGGGTACGGCAATTTGTGCGGAATTTTGCCAACGACGAAGGCGGCGAAAACTCGGAATTTGAAGGCACCATCCCCCAGGCCATGATGATGATGCACGGCTCGATGACCGATCAGGTTATCGCAAGTTTCAAGTCACCCGACTCGAAAATGGCCATGGCTGTGGAAAAGGCGATAACCGCGAGGCAGCCGATAGCCGCTCTGACTGACACGCTTTATTCAATGATTCTAACCCGGCCGCCATCAGCCCAGGAAAAGCGTGAGGCTGAAGCCGGTTTTAGCCGCCTTCTGGCCGCCCTGACCCAGGCCCAGCAGGGGCAGCCGGCCAACATTCAGGATTCGCCAGGCTTTAAGGCACTTCGAATGGCCGGCGAAGATATCACATGGGCACTTCTGAATTCCAACGAATTCATTCTGAATCACTGACATTTGAAAAAAGGAGCGGGGCGATGATCAATTCAGGAATGACCCGTCGGCACTATTTCCGCCACCTTGCAGCCTCGGCGATTGCTGTGCCAGGCTCTTTTTTCCTGAATTCGCTGCATGCCAACGCGGCTGCCGTGAAAAAAGGGCAGAAAAGGTGTATCCTCCTCTGGATGTCAGGCGGCCCCTCGCACATGGACACCTGGGACCTGAAGCCAGGCACAGCCAATGGTGGGCCGTTCAAGCCCATTGAAACATCGGCCCCTGGCGTTCTGGTCAGCCCCAACATGCCGACGATCGCCAAACAGATGAAGCACATTGCCGTGCTTCGGTCGCTTAACAGCCGGGAAGGCAGCCACGAACGCGGCACATACCTGATGCACACTGGCAACCTGCCGGTGCCTACGATTGAACACCCGGGCTTTGGTTCGATTTTGTCGTATGAGCTGGGCACAAAGCTGGGCGATTTTCCATTGCCCACCTGCGTGGCCGTGAATGGCGGCGGCTTCGGTCCCGGTTTCCTGGGTATGAGTCACGCACCTTTTGCGATTGGCAGCCCGGGCGGCCCCATTGAAAACATGAACTTGCCTGGTAGCCTTCAGGTGGGTAATTCGGCGGTGGATCAGCGAATCAGCCAATTGCGCACAATGCAGCGTGAGGCGATGTGGCGAGGCATTGAGGGCCGTTTCATGAAAACGCAGGATCAATCGGCCGCCGACCATGCCACGGTTTACAAAAAGACAAAAGGGATGATCTTTTCACCGATGATGCAGGTCTTCAAGCTTGATGACGAGCCGGCCAAGCTGAAGGAAGCCTATGGCGACAACAGCTTCGGCAAGGGCTGTCTTCTGGCCCGGCGGCTGGTAGAGCAGGGCGTTCCCTTTGTGGAAGTTCAGCTAGGTGGCTGGGATACCCACGCCCAGAACTTCGACGCCCTGACCAATAACCTTCAGCCCACGCTTGACAAGGGCATGGGCACTTTGATTGCCGACCTTGATTCACGTGGCCTTTTGCAGGACACGCTGGTTGTGTGGATGGGCGAATTCGGACGAACCCCGCGCATCAATCAGGACGCCGGCCGCGACCACTGGTGCCGAAGCTGGTCTATTGCCATGGCGGGTGGTGGAATCAAAGGCGGCCAGGTGGTTGGCTCGACAGACGCCGATGGTGTGGAAATCACCGACAAACCGCTGAAAGTGATGGACATTGTAGCGACGATGTCAAAAGCCATGGGGCTGAATCTCGACACGTCATACACCACGCCTAACGGCCGCCCCAGCAAACTGGTCGATGGCGGATCACCAATCGCCGAACTCTTCTGAGCTGAAACCAAGCGAAATTCGCTGGCTTTATCTGGCCATGACGACATCAGAAAAAAAACTAAACCACCGACCTCGCCAATACAGGCAAAGTCGGTGGTTTTACAGTTTAGTACGATGTGGCAGAAATCGGGTAGCACCACAAATATAAGTGGCAACTTACACGAAATCAGCCTGAAGGGTATAGCTCAGATCCAGCCAAACCAACAGACCTGACTTGAAATGATTTCTCAACCGGCGTGTGCCAATTTTCGCTTGCGTGCCACAAGACCAAGTGCCCCGACAGCCGCCACGGCCAGAACATAGGTTGATGGCTCAGGGACCGGAGCGATAGAAACCCGGCC
>JBJTRR010000865.1:0-2375 GCA_046076185.1 bacterium
CGTTTTCGCCAACCTGACTTGCACCACATTAAAGGGCCATGATTTTGAAAGGTGCCAGATTAAAACAGCCACCACCAACCGACTATCGCGGCACGGGTTTCATCGCGCCGTAATTCAGCAGAAAATAGTCGTTATCAAGGTCGCCGTCATAGCGAATCAACCGGTGATAATCAAAAGGCCTGATCCACACCGAACCGGCCATTGGCGTAAAAAGCAGAATGGCCATCAGCAAATATTGCCACCGGCCAAACAACTGCCCTGCCTGTGCAAGCCCATTTGTAAACACAATCAGCACAACCGGCAGGAAAAAGAAAAGAGTTCGCCCGTGAAATGGATAAATTCGCACACTTGATACGATAATAGTCATAAGCAAGGCCCATCCGCCAAATGCAATCAGCGATTGAAATTCTTTTTTGCCATGCATTATCCCAACCAGCAATATCACACTGATGCTGAAAAGCCATAAAAACATGAATAAAGCGAACGGCAATGGCGAAATCAGGTGCATGGGGTTAATCAGGTTGTCGGCCATCAGGCAAATTGTTTCAAGCGGTGCAAGTGGTTTAAAAAACGCAAAATTCCAGAACACCCATAAATTTGAACCAGCCACAACCTGATTCTTTTCAATCAGCCAGGTGGCAAGAAATGAAATGGCCCATAAGCCTGCTGCGAAAATTGTATTTTTAGTAATCCCTCCACCTTTCAATTCCCGAATCGCCAGACACAGAAACAAGGCACTGACCGGAAAAACCGATGCAATCGAAAACCACGGCATAAGTAGTATCAATACCAGAAATCCTGCATGTCTCGCCTGCAAAATGGATAAATTCAAATGAAATTCCAAAACAACCAGAACGACCACTGTAAAAAGAATGTCGAACGCATAGGGCTTCATCTCCTGCGCGAAGTAGAGTGCATCAGCATTGCATGCAAAAAGGGCGGTTGCCATCAGGGCGACGGGTCCGCTGAAACGTTTTTTGACAAACCACGCAAACACGACAAATGCCAGGGTCGCTGCCAGAAACGAAGGCAGCCGCAGGGCGAAAATATCATCACCGGCCAGCCGCTGAATGATTCGCAGCATCATTAAATAACCCGGCGGCACCACCTGTTCTGACTCAAGCGGGCCCATGAATTTCCATGGTGAAATGCCACTGACATTTTTTAATAACATCGATTCGTCAAGCCAGATCTCGCGCCGGGTCGATAGCCCATAAAGCCGCAGCACCACCCCGCTGAAAACCATGATCTCCCATGCATATTGCCTGATAAACCGAAAATATCCCGCCAGTTCAACGCAGGTTGCCAGAAGGTCAAAATGGTGTCGTTGCCCACTCTCATTCCGGCCCGGTTGCAATTTCAATCCAGTCTCTCCACCCAAGGCCGGCATTTCGCTTCACATTTTCCGTAATCTATCGCCTCCAGCCAGTGCCAACAAGCATGGCCGCAAAAAATCGCCACCGATTCTTACATCAGGCCCACCTTGCTGTTAAACTAAATGCCTATCGCACTAACCCGACAAAATACGGATCCGGCTGACGTTCATGAAACACTTAACAGCAGCGTTCATTCTTCTGGCTTTGGCCCCGGGGCTGGCTCAGGCCGGGGCTGATACACCGGCCCGGCGGCCCAATATCGTTTTCATTCTGGCCGACGACCTGGGCTATACCGATGTGGCCACTTTCGGCTCGAAATACTATGAAACGCCGAATATCGACCGCCTGGCCACCCAGGGCATGAAGCTCACCAGCCATCATCACTGCCAGAACTGCGCACCCACCCGCGGCGCCCTCATGAGCGGCCAATACCCGGCCCGCACCGGCATTTACACCGTCGGCGGCATTGACCGCTTCGACTGGTCCATGCGGCCCCTGCGGCCAGTCGATAATGTCACACAAATGCCGCTTGATCGCGACCTGATCGCTGCCCGACTCAAGGCCGCCGGCTATGCCACCGGCATGTTCGGCAAGTGGCATCTGGGCGATGCCGGCGAGTATCATCCCTCGCGCCGCGGATTCGACGAAGCCCTCGTCACGGCCGGCAAGCATTTTGATTTCGAGACCAAGCCCCCGGTCGATTATCCCAAAGGTCAATATCTGGCCGATTTTCTGACCGACAAAGCCGTTGATTTCATCACCCGACACAAAGACGAACCCTTTTTCCTCTATCTGCCCCACTTCGGCGTACACTCGCCGCACGACGCCAAGCCCGAACTTATCAAGAAATTCAAGGACAAACCAGGCGTGGGCGGGCACAATAACCCCACCTATGCCGCAATGATTTACTCGATTGACGAAAGCGTCGGGCGGGTGATGGCTACACTTGACAAGCTTCAATTGTCAGATAACACCGTTATCATCTTCACCAGCGACAAC
>JBJTRR010000866.1:0-5633 GCA_046076185.1 bacterium
TCGACAAGCGTCGATCAGGCGAAAAGCAGAAAAAAGCGGTGTAAATTCCCTACCGACGCGAACAGCACTTAGGCTGCCTGCGGCGGATGAAGGTGTTTATCAACATCCGCAAATATATTTATCTTTTTATCTTGATCATGAACCCAGCAGGCCATAGGCATCAAGGCTCTTGATCAGCTTCTCACGGTGCTTTTCATCAAGCGGCACCAGCGGCAGACGCAGCGCACCTGACATTCGCCCAAGAATCTCCATGGCGGTTTTAATCGGCACAGGGTTGGGGGCCAGGCCCAACAGATCTTTGCATAGGCCGAAGAGTTTCAGGTGCCACTCGCGGGCTTTCTCAATATCGCCGGCCTGGAACGCAGCCAGCATGGCCATGACATCCTTCGGAATGATATTGCCCACCACCGAGACCACGCCATCGCCGCCCACGGAAAGATACGGGATTGTCAGGCTGTCGTCGCCGGAAAGCACGGTCAGGTTCGTGCGCAGAACCAGCTCGCTGGTCTGGTCAAGCGAACCGGCAGCCTCTTTAATGGCCACGATCGAATCAATCCTTGACAGTCGTTCAACTGTCTCAGGCTCGATATTCCGGCCGGTTCGGGCCGGTATGTTATAAAGCACAAACGGCAGGTCGCAGGCCTCGGCAATGGCCGAAAAGTGAGCGAAAAGGCCATCCTGACTGGGACGATTGTAGTAAGGCGAAACCTGCAGTGAACCATCGGCCCCGACACGCTTGGCAAATTTGGTCAGGCGAATGGCCTCGTTGGTGGCGTTCGACCCGGTGCCGGCCATCACTTTCAGCCGACCGGCTGCCGTTTCGACAACTGTCGCGATCACCTTTTCGTGCTCATCGTGCGAAAGGGTGGGCGATTCACCAGTGGTGCCCACAGGGGCCAGAATGGGTGTGCCCTGGCTCACATGCCACTCAACCAGCGATTTCAGAGCAGCGTAATCCACTTCGCCCGAGCTGTCGAAGGGGGTGACGAGGGCAACGGTCAGTCCGGCGAATTGTTGGCCTTTTCGTGGCATTTTTCGGGCTCGGGCAATCTTGGGCCTGTCAGGCCGGTTGGTCAATGGGTCAGGGAAGTTGAATCAGAATTATGCCGATTTTCAAGGAAGATGTCGAGAAGCATGGGCACTGGCAATCAGCGATTTCATCTCGGCCACGGCATCGCGAAGGCCCACAAAAATGGCCCGCGACACAATGGAATGGCCAATATTCAGCTCTTCCATGTGGGCAATGGCCGCAACGGGCGTCACGTTCAGGTAGTTCAGTCCATGGCCGCAGTGCAGGTGCAGGCCGTGGGCCACCGCCTCACTTGATGCCCGCTTTAGGGCGGCCAGTTCCTTTTCAACGGCTGCCACGCCGCGTGCCTCGGCATAGGTGCCAGTGTGCAGCTCAACCGCGTCGGCACCAAGCTCTCGGCAAAGGGCCACCTGAGCCGGGTCAGGGTCGATGAACATGCTGACAGGCACGCCCAGATTATGACAGAAGTCAATGGCTGATTTCACTGCAGCCCGGTGGCGGATCACATCAAGCCCGCCCTCAGTGGTCAGTTCCTCACGCTTCTCGGGCACGAAGGTGACATAGTCAGGCCGGTGCTGGGCGATGCGGTCGAGGATCTCGCCGGTAATCGCCGCTTCCAGATTCAGGCGGGTCTGCACGGTCTCGCGCAGAATGCGCAAGTCTCTATCCTGTATGTGCCTGCGGTCTTCACGCAGGTGAATAGTGATCAGGTCGGCCCCACCCAGCTCGGCCATTGCTGCCGCAGTCACGGGATCAGGCTCGGCACCGCGGCGGGCCTGCCGCAAAGTGGCCACATGGTCGATATTTACGCCAAGACGAGGAACCATTGCCGCCGCTGCCTTTTCTGCATGAACCCTGACCGGCCGATTACTGACAGGGCACCATTTTACAGAAAAGGGCCGGGCTTTGCACCCGGCAACCGCCGCGAATCGGGCGGGTCAGGCCTGAGCGGCCCTGGCTATCAGCCAGTTTTTCAGGTCAAGGGCATAATCAGTGGCCACGGGATCAGGCTCAAATTCAAGGGTGTGGTGGGCCTGGGGGTAATCAATCAGGGTTTTGTCAGCCGATGGCAGCCGCTGGAAATAAGCCTGAATCCGGGCATTATTCACGATACGGTCGTGCCCGGACGTCTGCAAAAGAACCGGCAGGTTTATGCGGCGGGCGGCCCGGCGCAGTTGCACGTCGAAGGCCCGGCTCACGATAAAAAACCGGGCTGTGGCCTGGTGAAGGGTGGCCGGGTCGGTGTCAATAAACTGCTGCCAGTGGGGCTGGGCGGTGAAAAGCGATGCATCAGCCAGTGGGATATCAAACAATTTTCGGGGCCGGAAAAGGGCGGCCAAGGCAATGCGAAGCTGGGTGGGCAGGGCGGGCCGCACTCGGGCAAACAGGCCAGGGGCGATGAGTGCAAGCCCGGCAAAGGTTTGCGGCTGGCGGGCCACGGCAATAGTCGCCAGCTTGCCGCCCCAGCTTATGCCTGCCAGAAACGGTTTTTGGGTCGTCTCATCGCGTAGATTCCAGGATTTCACGATCTCGGCCAGGTCGGCCAGAAGGCGGGCGCTGCTGGCCGAGTGGCCTCGATCGGCCGCATTGGCACCCGATCCGCGACGGTCGGGCATGAGCACGGCAACACCCTGCCGGGCAAGCGTTTCAGCCAGATGCACATACCAGCCGGCGTGCGACTGGATGCCGTGCAGAATGATCACCCTGGCAACCGCCGAATCAGCTTGCGGCAGCCACTGGTGGCAGGCAAGCCGATAGCCATCGCTGGCGGCGACATCCCAGCCGCTGCTCAGGAAATCAGGCATAACGGGTGACCTCATGACGAACCGTCAGCGTCTCCAGCTTGTTCAAATCAACTTGAATGCCAAGGCCGGGGCGACCAAGAGGCTGGGCCACACCGCCATAACCGAAGGTAATATCAGGGCTGGTGAAGCGGTCGGCCAGCACATGACGGTCGTACGAACCTTCAATAAAGGCCAGGTTCCGCACTCGGCTGGCAAAGGCACGTCCAGCGGCTGAAAGAATGGGCGACTCACCCGGATGGCAGCCCAAGCCGAACCGCTTGCCCGCCTGAGTGGCCATGGCCACCAGCCGCAGGCTTGGCAAAAGGCCGCCGCACTTGGAGAGGCGGATGTTGAAGATATCGCCAAAGCCGCCGCGAATGGAGTTTTCGGCGTCAACCGGGCCGCACAGCGACTCGTCCAGAATCACGGGCACAGGCACATGGAAGGCTGGGTCAGACAACAGGTGGATCATCTCATGCGGAACGGGCTGCTCATAAGCCGATGGCTGGGCAAAGGCCATGCGTTCGGCCCAGGTCTTGAATTCGGCGGGTGTCCAGGCCTCGTTGGCATCAAGCCGAAGGTCGCATTTTCGCCCAAGGCGGCGGCGAATACGGCGCAGGCGGGCTTCGTCGTCCTGCCCGGCCACGCCCACCTTCACCTTGACCTGGCGAAAGCCCCAGACCCACATCTTGGTGGCCGAAACCTTTTCCTTAAAGGGAGTTTCTGCGGTAATCGCCCCGGAATATCGCACGGGCAGGGGCGGGCCGTGCTGAAGCTGGCTGGCAAAAGGCACAAGGCCAATGGCGTCGCTGGCGGGCACGCCAAAGTGCTGCGACCAGGCATCAAGCAAGGCCAATTCCACGGCACATCGGGCGGAATTCACGCCAATTTTACGGGCATCGTTCGCTTCGGGCTGCCAATCGACAAGCTGGCTGACGACATCGGCAAACGAGTCTGCCCGGCCAAGAAGCTGGTTGATCGGCCAGCTTTGGGCTGCGGCGAAGGCCGAATCCAGCGATTCGCCCGTCACATATTCCCGGGGGACGCCTTCGCCATAGCCGATTTCGCCGGTATCAAGGCAAACCGCCACGATCAGGCTGTCGCTTGAAGCCCGGGCATGCGAGGCGTGTTTGATCTTCTTTTTCAGGTTGAGCCGGACATGCCGAATCTCAACCCGGGCTATCGCAGCCATGGTCAATTCCTGATAGGTGTCAGGGTCTGGTTTCAGCCACTTGTGCCGGGTGCCAGCAAAAGCCGGAGGCCAGCGGCAAGCACGACCAGATTCATTGCAATAATAAAACCATATCCCATAAAACCTCTCACCATGAAATGCCGCATAACAAATTCGGCAAAAATAACCAGAAAAATGATTACAAGCAGACTGCCTGCCATGAAAAAAAGCAAAAGAGCGAAAGCCTGCATGGGGTATCCAGCCGACAGGCCAAGCAAAAGCAGGCCAACAGCTTCCCAGCAGGGAACCATGCCGGCCACAATCCCGGTGCGAAGCAGGCTTGCGGGCGAAGTGTCAGCCAAATCAGGGCCCGTTTTCATCTCTGATGATGCTGCCCCCGGCAATTTCTCTCTGACGAGCGCCCCCAGCCTTCCGGCTGCCGGGCAGGCAATAAGAAGCGCCGCAAGTTGCCGCAAGCCTGCCGAGAACTGCGAGACAATGGCTGATGGCAGAAACATCGCCGCCCCGGCCAGCAGCAGCAACACCAGAAAGTGGCTGAAAACCCAGCCGACGAGCAGCTTCGAAAGTCCCCTTAAATTCGCCCGACGAACCATCGACGACGCCACCAGCCAGCTTTTGCCATGCCCCGGCTGCAACGTGTGCCACAGCCCCAGAAGGAATGCGCCCATCAGGTTAAATCGTGAGAACTGCCGCGAGGCATCAGGCACTTGGGCAGGCACAGCGGGGGGCAAAAGCGGCGGTGTTTTTTCACCCTCGGGCCAAATCATTTCTCCCTGCCAGGCGGTGCTGCGTTTCAGGGCCTTGTCATCAAGCATCCAGAAAGGCTGGTATGGTACAGATCGGGCCGATTCCGGGTAGGCTTCCGGGCTTTTGATTTGCGCTCCGCCTGACGCCCTGATTCCCAATCGGCTTGCGCCTTCGCTGGCCCGGAAATTCTGGTCGCTGAATCGCCACAGGCCAGTCGAATTCAAGGAGATTTCATAGGTGAATTCATAGACGGTGTGAATTTCCCTGAGCTTTTCCACTCGGGTCGTTTTCCAGCCTTCGGCCGCTTCCTGATTCGGCCCGACTAGCCGAAAAGCCTGTGGCAGAAGATCGGCCACCCGCTTGCCATAGGCATTCAGCCATTCTTCAGGGTCGGGCGGCAATGCGCCTGGCTCAAGCCGGCGAAAGTCGGCGGCGATGGTTGAATCGTCTAGCTCAAGAGTGTATTCCACACGCAGAAGGCGTGGCTCAACCACCATTTGCACGGTGCGGTCAACCCGCTGCCGCGGAATATCGTGGGCTGCAGTCTGGCAAATCGCTGAACACGCATAAAAAAACAATATGGCCAGTGCGACCCAAGGAAGTCGCATCAGGCGTAGAACTTCTCAAAAATCCGGTTCACTACACGTATGGCCAGCGTTTCTTCCACCGGCTTGCCCAGAACGCAATAAACCTGAGCCTTCAGGGCCCGACGCAGCAACCGTTCGTTCTGGTCGCGGGCGATCAGAATTGTCGGCACCCACAGGCCGCGAATCCGCTGAGCCATTTCAACCGTTTCCAGGCCATTCAGGCGGGGAAGTTGCATCTCAAAAACGGCGACATGAATCTTGACCTGGCCAGCCAGAGTCAATGCTTCTTCGCC
>JBJTRR010000867.1:0-4506 GCA_046076185.1 bacterium
CAATATCATCAGAAATACAGGCAAATTGATGAGATCGAATGGCAAATCGCCGTAAAACGGAGGCTCCGCGAGTTCGCATTATTTCCTGAGCTTCGCCGTCGAACCCGGAACTTGCCGGCTGAATTAAAGCAGGTGTTTTGATGAAATCTTTTGCCAGCCCCAGAGTGATCGACTCCCACAAAGCCTGATGGGAATGAATGACATCTATTTTTTGACGATCTTCACGCAGTGCCCCGGCAAGTTTGTGTATGAACGAGAATCCGAAAAGCGGCCCCCGGCTTGAAGTTTGGATGACACGACGAATCTGAACTTTACCGCCATTTTCATTCGACAAATGGTATTGGTTTCGGGGCAGATTCTCTAAAGCCCTGGTGTAAACAGTAACATCATGACCCCGCCGAGCCAACTCCTCAGCCTGAAGGCGGGCCTGTCGTTCGGCGCCGCTTTCAACTGGATGGAACAGGCTGATGACAAACGCAATTCGTAACGGGCGAACGGTAGGCAAACCGCCATTCGGAACCGTTCCTGACCATTGAGGTTGAAATTCTTCCGCTGAAGTTGTGTTCAAAAGCCACCTGCCAAATCAGATGGACTGTTAACGGAATGATCCAGACGGTCCGCTATCGCATGATTCCGTATCATTCTCGAAAAAAGCATGATCTTTTCAGACAGCTGTGGATACCAGCAGAATCGAGCGGAATCTGACTTCATGTTCGATTTCAGGCAGACTCATATGGATGTGAAAGAGATTCAGCGGTTCTCTACTTCCCTTCATTAAGTCCGGAAAATCAGATATTAATGCTGGGAGTATGAATCAGCGATTGATTTCAAGCGTAGGCAGATCTCGTCCCTTAACGGTTGTGACCTTGCCTGATTTTGAAATCAGTTCGCCAAGCACATAAAGTGGCCCGGATTTCGTTTCGATCATAACTTCCCAGCGACCTTCAGGCACTTCGACATAGGATTTGCCTGCTGAATCGGTTGTAGCCCTGAATTTGATCTGGCTTGAGCCTGGCTCGCGGAAAATGACGGCAACACTCGATTCCATGGTGCCAGTTGATTTGTCGCGAACGGTCAGCGCCAGCTTTGGCAAATCTGATTTAGATGTCAGCACAGGCTTGAATGAATCCCGTTTCACTGGACCCGCGTTTTTTTTCTCTTCATTACCCGACTTGATTGCTGCAGGGTCGATCGTTTTTGGGCCACTTTCATCCGGAAGTTCAGGAACAGGTAAGTTCGTGGTCGTTGCTGGTGGAATTGGGCTAAGATCGTCGGCAGGAGGAGGGATTTCAGGTAATGGAATAGTGGGCAAATTACCCTTGTTTTGCGTGTCGTGTAATTTTGGAAGATTTTCAACTGGAGGAAGATCTGATGACTTCTTTGTTTCTTCTACAGGAGGTTTTTCATTTGGCCCGGTTGATTTGCTGGAAGTTGGTTTGAGTTCAGGTTTCGGTGTTGATTCGGCCGGTGAAAGTGGCGGCACCACGTTCTCAGGCTTCGGAAGCTCGGCAGCAGGTGGCGGAACAAGCGTTTCCGGTTTTTCGCTGAGAGATTTTGGCAATTCCACAGCCGGTGGTAATGGCGAATCAACTGGCTTTAAGGCTGGTTTTTCAACAGGCGGGTTAGGCAGAAGACTCTCGGCAGAAGGTGTTTTCGGCAAAACCGTTTCAGGAGCTTTCACCTCAGGGGCGACTGGCGGCGAAGATTCAGAGGGTTTTTCCACTGGTTTGGTGGGAGGGGCTGGGTCAGTTTTTTTTATGGTTGGCCTGACATCAGCTTCAGGTTTCTTTGATGCTCCAGGGTTATCGAAATTCGGCTCTTTAGGGTTTGAAACAACGGGAGGTTTATCTTTCGGTTCTGCTGATTTCGCTTTATCGCCCGCAGGAATCTCCTGCAATTCAGGGACACGAGTTGGCTCAAGGGCGGGGCTAACCGTATTCTGGCCTGAACATGGGCCAGGAAGGTAGGCTGTGGTTGTAAGCCATGATGCAGGTAAAACTTGCACTGTCGGCGCAAGCAGATAAGAATGTGAAACCACAGGTGAAAGAGCTGTATAGGTAGTCGGGACAATTACCTGATAACTTGTTGGTGGGGTTATTGTTACAGGGTGATTGCCAAACAGGCCATGATTATTGGCCAACACAAAAGAGCCGGGCAATGTCGATGACAGACCCGCCAGGAACATCTTTTGAAGCGTGGAATTTCGAAGAAGTCTATATCTGGCAGGTTGTTTTTCGCCAAAAAAACGCTTCATTCTGCTTATCATGGCTGTGCTTCCCGGTGATGAAACCTCGGTGTGTTTGTTAAAAGTATAGCACGACTTGCAACATGGCCAAATTGGCGAGATCTGATTATTCGATCATGATTTGAAATCAGCCGCAAAGGCTTTGGCTGAAAGAAGTTCGCCAGTGGCATAGCGAGTCAGTTCATTCCACGGAAGGCTTCGACCAGGGGTGAAAACCTTCTCGATCATGAATTTGCCAACGCTTTTATTTCCCACATAGCTGGCACGATTCGGTTCAACACCGCCCAGAATCTCGCGGCAGATGGCATGATGCACCTGCGATGCAAAAAGCTGGCCCATCATGTAGTTATGATAATAAGCCGGGGCACTGACGATATGAATTTTTGAGGCGTAATCGGGTGCGTTGCGGGTTTCAGGTCGTTGTATGCCCTGGTATTTCTCGACAAGATCCCACCAGAGTTTGTTCAGGTCCTGATCGGGGTTTGCATACATCGATTTCTCAAACCGCAGCATGACCTGACACCATCGCGAGAAAATCAGCAACCTCGCCCGGCGAGCCGCCGATCCGGCTTCGTCGTATCCCTTGGCATCATCAACTTTAACGCCCATTTTTGCGAGCCAGTCGGCATCTTTGCTGAACTGTTCGAAAAGCATCGCCACGCCTTCCGTTGCAAGTATATGAGCTTCGCCGCGAAGCAGATAAGGCACGCTTTGCGGAATGTTGCGACTGGAATAAACCGCATGCCCCAGTTCATGAAGCATGGTGCCCATCCAATATTCATTACCAACGATATTGGCAAGGACGCGAACATCTCCCTGACGATCAATATCTGTGCAGAATGCGTGCGGACTCTTGCCCGGCTTCTCAAAAAGGTCGCTGCGCTCAATTACGGCATCAACAGGTAGCCCGATTCCGCTGTAGAACTCCTTGCACAGCTTAATGATATCGGCATTTTTGTAAGGTGCGTCGAGGTCGGTCGGATAGATCGAAGGCGCTTCCTGAAAAAACGGATCCTGATAGTGCCAGGGACGAAGCTCACTGACATTGATTTTGCAGTGTGATGCAAGAGCGGCATCAATCCCGGCCTTGAGATCCAGAAACGGCTTGCGAGTCAAGTCGTCGAGTTCGTCGAAAAGCCTGACGACATCGGCCTGATTTTGCTCGTTTAATGAGAGCATCATGACGTGAAAATCGCTGAAGCCAAGTGTCCGGGCTGCTTCATTACGAAGTGCCACCAAGGCTTTCAGGTCTTTTTCAACATCGGAACCAACGCCTTTGGAAGATTCCCAGACAGCTTTTCTTTCTGACGAATCTTTTGAATTTTTGAGGATATCTCTGACTTGGCTGTCGGTCAGTTCTTTGCCGCCGACTTTGGCCCTGTAAACATTAAACTCCTTCTCGATGGCGTTTGCCCTGGCAGTAATTTTTGAAAGAAGCTGGGCCGGCAATTGCTTTTCAAGTGCTTGCAGGTAAAGCAGTTCTATCTGTCGCATTTGTGAGGTATCGGCTACACCGGCTTCACGTGCGGCTTTGATTCGGGTAAATCTTGCAGGGTCAGCCAGAACGGCATCAAGGGCATTCTGTGCCTTCTCTTTTGCAGCAAAGTCGGCATCTTTGCCGCTTACGTTAGCGTCCCACCAGGCTTTATTATTTTCAATTTCAATTGGCCTGATCTTGCGTTCATGGTCTTCGATGATTGTTTTAGCTGTCATTTCCTGCGACATTCCCTGATGAATCGAGCCGAACATGGTTAATCCGACAGCGGATCGAATGGTTTTCTTTGCAAAATGGCGGCGATTAGGATTTTTCATCAGGCTTACTCTCAGGCTCTCGCGGAATTTCGCATATTCAGAAACTTACTGCTTGTGATTAGCATTTGTTCAGGTTATTATCAACCCTTCTGGGCAAAGTTGCAAGAGTCCGTCAAAAGATTTCCAGACTTGCCTTTTGAAAGCACTGAAAGAGCCTGCCCGTGCTACTGCACTGAAGAGAAAGTGAATTGATCGAAGGGGAAACTGGGTTGTAAGTCAACAGCTGATTGGCTGGTTGAACCAACCAGAACGCTGATATAAAGTGAGATGAAACTGAAACGTCAGTAAATCCGGATATGTGGCATTCAACAGATTGCCTTCCAGCAAGAAACAACTCGAAGCTCTTACACGAGTGGTTTACCAGCGAGTGACTGAGCCCCATGGGAGACTGAACCAATGAAAATGTTACCGAGATTCTTTTTAACGATTTGCGTTTGCATTTCTCTCAG
>JBJTRR010000868.1:0-5928 GCA_046076185.1 bacterium
TGAAAATCGCTGGGTGCTTGATTTCTGCAATCAGTTTCATTTCCTCAAGGGCATTGTCGGGTGGGTTGATCTGGCATCGAATGACTGCGAACGACAACTTGTGGAGATACGCAGTAACAGCAAATTTTTGGGTGTCAGGCATGTGGTGCAGGACGAGCCCGACGACGATTTTCTTGTCAGGCCGGAAATTCTGCGAGGGCTTTCACAGCTTGAAAAACATGGCATACCGTTTGACGTATTAATTTACGTGAAACACTTGCGGCATGTGCCGACGCTTGCCAGAAAAATGCCAGACTTAAAAATGGTGATTAATCACTTGGCCAAGCCACAGATTGGCAAGGGCGAGTTAGAGGCGTGGCGGGCTGATTTTGAAGCCTGTGCCGAGTTTGAGAACGTCTGGTGCAAGTTCTCGGGCATGGTCACTGAGGCCGACTGGCAACACTGGCAACCGGCAGATTTGAAACCCTATATTGAAATTGCAATTGATTCATTTTCGCCCACGCGGCTCATGTATGGTTCAGACTGGCCAGTGTGCGAGCTTGCCGCAGGCTATGAGCAGGTGCATGATGCCCTTGCCGAAAATATCAGACAACTGAGCCATGCCGAACAGGCACGTGTTTTTGCCGCTTCGGCCCGAGAGTTTTACAATCTACCCAAATGATATTCATTCGGGTTATGACCGCCAGAAAAGGGCGACGCGATCAACCTGAATTTCCGTTTTCTTCGGCGAAATTTCAATTGATTCTATTTCAAGATTAGCCGGATTCGCGGAAGATCGCAGCGATTCAATTTCAGCTTCAATCTGGGCATCAAGATCAGCCATCTGCTGGTTGATGGATTCCAGGCTCTCTTCGGCATGGGCCACATCCTGCTTCTGGGTTGCCACTTTGGTTGCTGTTTTGGCAGCGGTTGCGGCTTTTCCAATCGTCGTAGCCGAAATGGTCTTTCGGCCCATGAGTGACCCAAAAATTGTGGTGCCAATCGAAATGGCCGCATCCATCATTTTGGTCTGGGCCTGCGATTTTTCCCGGTCAACCTTCTGCTGGGCCCGCATCTGCTTGTCTTCGAGTGTTTTGCGTTTCACAGCGAATTTGCTGCGAAGTTTTTCAATTTCTTCGTCGCGCTGTTCTGAAACTTTTGCGGCTGCCCTGACCCGGAAATCGCCTTCGGTTTCACCCGGCGTGCTCAATAATTTCAATGGTGCATATTTAAATAGTTTTAATGTGTGGTTGCGATAAAGATGGTCTTTCAGGCCAGTGGCCAAGGCGGAATAGGTCTTGGGCTTGGCCAGATCGCCCGGCATGGGGGCGAATGAGGCTTCGTCATCAGGTGTTTTTTCCCGATCCGGGGCTTCTTCCACCAGCATTTCCGCCTGTTGCCAGGGCTCATCAGGCAACGAATCTTTAATATCGGTAATCAGCGAAACCTTTTCCCAAACGTCAATCCCGCCGGCAGTCTGGGTGAAATGCAATTTGGCTTCGCCCAGAAGGCCTGGGCGATAAACCACTTTTCCGGCTTTTTTCAGCGGCTCAAAAAATTCCTCAATTTCAGGTGGCAAAAGCGGACGACTGCCGCCAGCGGCCGAGCCCGAAGATTCAGCTTTTGCTGTTGCCGGCGAATCATTTCCTGACTTGCGATTCTGCATCAGCTGGCTGATCTGCGTGCGTGACAGCGGCCCACGCAGGAACGAGAGTGCCCAGCGGGTCTGAAACAGCACCGGGTGATCCTCATGCACGTTATTCATGAGGAAAACCCGCTGGCTCAGGCCCGAGATCAGGGTGTCCATTTCGGCCCGGTTAAAGCCGTGGCCAGCCGCCGTGGCGGCACCTTCCAGGCCATCAAGTACACGGGCTTTGTCGCGTTCGGTCTGCAGGCGACCGATCCACCATGTACCACAGTTGGAAAGGCCCTTGTAATCAAGGTCAACGGGGTTCTGCGTGGCCAGCACCACACCCAGGCCAAAGGCACGGGCCTGCTTCAGCAGCGTGAGCATCGGAGTTTTTGAAGGCGGGTTGGCCGTGGGCGGGAAGTAGCAGAAGACTTCGTCCATATAGAGCAGGGCTCGCAGGCTTGATGTGCCTGGCTGCGACCTCATCCACGCAATGACTTCATTCAGCAGAAGCGTGACGAAAAACATTCGCTCAGAATCAGACAGGTGTGCGATTGAAATGATTGTCAGCCGTGGCTTGCCCTCGCCTGTATGAAACAGGCGTTTGATATCAAGTGGTTCGCCAGTGCGCCAGGCGGCGAAGCCAGGCGATGCGACCAGCGTATTGAATTTCATGGCAAGCTGGAAGCGATCCTGCGAGGGGAAGACCGATTCAAGGCTCATCACACCCACTGAATCAAAAGGTGGTGTCTGGATCTGGCGGATCAGTTCGGCTAAATCCAGCGATTTGCCGGCCGCCCAGGCGGTTTCCAGAATGGTTGAGAGAAGGAAAAATTCGCGACTGGTGATGGGGTCGGCGTCGATTTTCAGCAGGGCCAGCAGGCCCATGACTGTGCCGCTGACGCGTTCACGCAGAGATTCGGCACTTTCGCAAATTTCAATGGAAGGGGCGTCGAGCGATTTCAATATCGAAAGACCAAGCCCGGCCGAGCCGCCGGGGGTGTAAATGGAAAGATCGACCGAGTCGCGATAGCGGGCAATGCGGTCCACCGGCTGATCCCACGCCGCCAGCCCTTCCCGCCACGTTTCAGCGGTCTTTTTTGCAAGTTCTTCGACGGAAAGGCCCTTGCGGCCGGCTTCTTCGGCATCTATCCACGGCTGAAAGTCTTCGGGTTTCAATTCGGGAAATGCAAGCAGGAGGTTGCCAAGATCGCCCTTGGGGTCGATGCAGATGGCCGGAATGCCGTCGATGGCCGCCTCTTCCAGCAGAGAGAGGCAAAGGCCGGTTTTGCCAGAGCCTGTCATGCCCACACAGACGCCATGTGTGGTCAGGTCGCGTGAGTCGTAAAGCAGCGGTTTCGACGTCGTTTTCTTCGATTTCAGGTCGAATTCACGGCCGAGATAAAACACGCCCAGCTTTTCGTAGTCGCTCATCAGGCTTGCCCCGCAGCATTGCGTTTGTCAGTATTGCAAATGCAATGCAATGATAGACGGAAATGTAAACGATGTTCAAGTTCAGCCTGAAATGATTTCCGTGGCGGCCATCAGAATATCCGTTGCATTGGGAATATCACGAAATGTCACCACTCGGCCGGAATTCGCCATCGCCGTGTTTTCATCGACCCGCCATTTTTCGGAAACGGCCCAGAGTGGCTCAATGCCTTTGATTTGCGGAACCCATTCCAGAATTTCATTAAGGCTGGTTTTTCGCCAGAAACCCATGATCTCAAGCTGAACGGCCTTGCCTGAAGCGTGCTGGAGAATGAAATCGGGCACCCAGACACGAGTCAGACCACCCTGCCCTGCGCCTCGATAAACCGTTTCGGCCGGTTCAATCGTCCAGCCGCTGGCAATCTGCCTGAATCGGCTTGCGAAGGCTTCAAATTCAGGTGGTTGATAGGAAGCAGTGTCGGCCAGATGTGAGACAAGACCATCGGCTTTTTCAAGATGGAACGTACGAAGCTCGCGTTTAACACCCCAGCGCAATTCGGCATTCAGGCGAAAATCGCGGCACTGTAGCAGCGTGGGTAGCCAAAGGGCCATCTGCAGGCCATATTTAGTTGTCGATTGAAAGAGGCTCATGGGGCCTTCAATCGCCAGATTCAGGCCATCCTGCAGCGACCCACTGGCATGAAACAGAAGTCGGTGGAATTTGAGCATTTGAAGCACGCGCCGTAGGCGGGCGGGGCTTTCGCCGCGGATCTCGACATCCATTCGGGTTGCCCGCAAAAGCACCGACTGGGCCAGTGCCACGTTGTAGCGATCAACCAGCCGCTGGGCTGTTAGGTCTTCAAATTTTAGAAGGCGGTTTTCATCCTTCAGGTCAGCAAATAGCGAGCTCTCCAGCTTGTCGGGCGGCAGATTCAGGTCGCGAGCCACAGCTTCAAGTATTCCCTGACGATTGAAGCCGGGAATGACTGCGGCGGGGTCGCTGTTCTGGCGTTTTGCGGCAATCGCCGTGCGATAGAGGGCGGCGGCGGTGAAGAGCTTTTCGCGAATCTCTTCAGGGTCAGCTTCGGCGACGATTTCAAATTCCGAGCGATCTTCCAGCACCCTGGCCAGCCCACGATGGGCCAGAGTGGCCTGGCCCGAGCCGAAAAGGTCGCCGACCGCTTCTTCGAGCTCGCCGCGCGACATGCCAATTCCGGCACGAAATATTTCAAGAAGGCTTTCGGCGACATCAAGCCACTCCGGGTTTTCCCGGTTCAGATAAAGCGGCAGAACTCGCATCTTTACGGTTTTTACACGGACAAGGTTGCCTGTCAGCATGGGCGAGGCCCCACTGAAATGCAATCAGAAATGAAATAATAATTGAAATGAAATTGCATTTTCACCATCGGCGTGAGTAGCCATCAGTGCCATAGCCGGGAGAAGGTTCCGTGCCGGGGCCGGCATAGGCTGAGTGCTGGCGACGACGGTCGGAGGTTTTCTCTTCAAGCGTTCCCTGTGTGATGATCTCGTAAAGAGTCGCCTGTTTGTCGCCTTTTTTGCGAAGAATCCGGCCCAGGCGCTGCACATGCTCGCGCACTGTCGAGGTGCCTGAAAGCACAATCGCGACATTGGCTTCGGGTACGTCAACACCTTCATTAAGCACTCGAGAGGTGGCCACCACGTTGTATTCACCGGTGGCAAAGCGTTCGAGCACGGTTTTTCGCTCTCTGGCCTTTGTCGAGTGCGTGATCACCGGGACAAAAAATTGTCGCGAGATGCGATAGACCGAAGCATTGTCATGTGTAAATATGATCACACGGTCGCCGACATGTCTGTCAAGCAGCCCTTCAAGCACACGCAACTTGGCCGGTGCGGCCATGGCGATGGTGCGGTGGTCGCGAAACGCCTTGAAGGCCATCCGGCCTTTGGGGGTGCGTGCAGCCGTGGCCAGAAAGCGGCCCCAAGCACCGTTCTGGCGGAGGTCGATTCGATTTTCCAGCAGGAAGGTGCGGTAAAGTTCGCGATTGGTCTCGTAGGCAAAGCGTTCGTCGTCGCCCAGTTGCACATAGAGCGTCTGCACCTGATATTCAGCCAGAAACTGCCCTTTGAGCTGCGTGATCTCGCGGCGGTAAATGATGGGGCCGATGAGATGATCCAGATTGGCATGGGCCTGGTCGGTGCGTTCAGGGGTAGCAGTCAGGCCCAGGCGAAAGGGAGCAATTGAGCCCAGGGCTGCCAGCGAATACGTCTGCCCAGGCAGGTGATGACATTCGTCAAAAACCAGAAGGCCAAATTTGTTCCCGAGCCGTTGCACATTCATATAGGCTGAGTCGTAGGTTGTGACGGTAATTGGGCGAATGTCATAGCTGCCGCCGCCCAGCATGCCGACATCCGTCTTGAAATTTGCGGCAAGGTCGCGGGCCCATTGCTGCATGAGGTCGATGGTGGGGGTCACGACCAGCGATGGCCGCTGGGCTTTGGCAATGGCCAGTTCGGCCACATGGCTTTTGCCGGTGCCTGTTGGCAGAACAACAGTGCCCCTGCCGCCGGCTGCCCACCATGCTTCCAGGCCTTCAAGCTGGTGCGGAAACGATGATCGGCCGGTGTTCAGCGTCCAGACGGTTTTGCCGTACTCGCGGGCTTTATCGACAAATTTCAGACGTGTTTCCAGTAGTCTTTCAACAAGCGACCGATAAGCGATGCCGGGGCAGACCCATATGTTTTCCCGCCGGGGGTCGGGCTGAAGGAAGTCGGGCATCCAGTCGGGCTGGCCTTCGATTCCTTCAATCGCCAGCGACCCACCCTCAAAATGCAGGGTAAGTTCTGGTTCTGGCTGATTCTCTGGAGGTGCCTGAGTCATGACCATCCTTCAGCCGGTTGCCTTAGTG
>JBJTRR010000869.1:0-4435 GCA_046076185.1 bacterium
GCCGCCGCCGATGCCGCCCGCATTGCCTATCGTTTCCGCCGCTTCCCGCTCGACGCCGAAACTGAAGCGAAATACCTTGAAGAAGGCCGCACCTTCGCCCTTCGATTCGCCGTGCCACTGGGCCGGTCTGTTGTCATTGACGACAAGATCAAGGGTCGGGTTGAGATCAAAACCGAGGAAATTGGCGATTTTGTAATCGTTCGCCCCGACGGCAGCCCGCTTTACAACTTCGCCACCGTGGTTGATGATGCCCAGATGGCCATTACCCATGTTGTCAGAGCTGAAGAACACCTGACCAACACCTTCTCGCAAGCTCTGATTTTTGAGGCTCTTGGCTACCCACTGCCCGTTTTCGCCCATGTGCCTTACGTGGCTGCCCCAGGGTCGAAAAAGAAGCTGTCAAAACGAGACGGAGCCGTCGGCCTTGACGAGTACATCGGTCAGGGCTACTTGCCTGAAGCCATGATGAATTATCTTTCGCGGTTGGGCTGGAGCTACGACGAAAAAACCGAGTTTTTCACGCCTGAACAGCTCCGCGAATATTTTACGCTTGACAGAGTCAACAGTTCGCCTGCCAGCCACGACCCCGACAAACTCTTCTGGCTTCAGGGCGAGTGGATGAAGCAACTGCCTACCGAAACCAAGGTTGAGCAGTGCATTCCCTTCCTGCGACACGCTGGCCTTGTCGGTGAAGAGATTTCGCCGGAACTTCGGGCCCGCATCGCTGCTGTAGTGGTTGCCCTGGGCGACCGGCTGAAGGTGTTTGGCGATATAGTGAAGCTTGGCAAATTCTTCTTTATGGATCAGGTGGAATTCGACCCCGATGCCTTCAAGAAGCGACTGAAGAAGCCAGAAGTGCCGCGAATCTTGACGGATGTCACGGCCATTCTTGAAAAAATCGAGCCCTTTGACACACCGACACTTGACAAAGCCGTTCATGAATACGTTGCCGAGTCGGGCCTTGGCATGGGGCTGGTGGTTAATGCCATTCGCGTAGCCACCACCGGGCAGGGTATTGGCCCAGGTGTTTATGAAGCCATGGAAATTCTGGGCCGTGAGGCATGCCTGGGCCGCATCAGCCTGACACAGGCCCTGCTGCACAGCAACTGACAGAAGTCGAAACAAGATCTGAACCACTGACTGACAGAGATCGAGGAATCAGTACGACATGCGTATTTTTGTGACGGGCTCCATCGCTTTTGACTACATCATGGTCTTTCCGGGCAAGTTCAAGGATCATATCATTCCTGACAAAATGCACGTCCTGAGCGTGTCGTTCTTGGTTGATTCGCTCAAACGTATGCGTGGCGGCACCGCCCCGAACATTGCTTATAATCTTGCCCTGCTGGGCCAGAAGCCGACAGTTGTCGGCACCGTGGGTGAAGATTTCGCCGAATACCGAGCCTGGCTTGAAAGCCGCGGCGTTGGCACCGAAGGCATCAAGGCCATTCCCAACCTCTTCACGGCGTCGTGCTTTATCAATACCGACCTTGCTGACAACCAGATCACAGCTTTTTATCCGGGGGCAATGTCGCACGCCTCAACGCTTTCCCTGAAAAATCTGCATGCCACCCCTGATGATCTAGTCGTTGTGGCCCCGAACGACCCCCAGGCCATGGTTCACCACGTGAATGAGTGTGTTGAACTAGGTATCGGCTATGTGTACGACCCATCGATGCAGGCCCCCCGCATGACGGCCGATGAACTCAATGCCGGTTTTCGCGGGGCACGCATGCTTACCGGCAACGACTATGAATTCAGCATGATGGCCGAAAAGCTGGGCATTTCTGAACACGACCTGCGGCACCGCGTGCCCATCACCGTGATGACCCGGGGCGAAGCCGGGGCCCTGATCACTGTCGAAGGCACGGAATACGACATTCCACCTGCCCGGCCGATGGAAGTCAAAGACCCCACCGGAGCTGGCGATGCCTTCCGCTCAGGCCTGATCACCGGCTATTCCCTCGGCCTGCCGTGGGATGTGACCGGCCGGATCGCCGCCCTGACAGCCGTCTATGCCATCGAACATGCCGGCACACAGGAACATTCCTACAGCATCGACCAGTTCCGGGCCCGCTATCGCGAAAACTATGGCGATACACCTGAACTTGCCAAGCTGGGCTAATCTTCAGGCTGACGCAACATGAGCGAGCCAGACCAGGGTGAATCGTGGCGGCTTTTCTTCGCTGCCATGCTCCCGCCCGACCTGGTTGAAGCCGTGCGACGGAATCATTCCAGGGCCCGATTTGCGCTGCCGCGAGGCGTTCGATGGACCAACCCTGAACAGGCTCATTTGACACTTGCCTTTCTGGGCGATGTGCTGTGTGAGCATGTGCCGCAATTGGTAGATACGCTAGGTTCGTTCGCCGCTGCCCAGCAGCCGTTGACATTTGATGTGAAGGGGCTTGGCGCTTTCCCTGACATGCGCCGGCCAAGAGTCATCTGGGCCGGGCTTGAAGGGCCAGAGCGAGACTTGCTCTTCCGCTGGCATGCCGAACTCTGGCAGGCCACAGCCCACCTTCGGCTTGACCAGAGCCGGGCACAAAGCCGGTTTCATCCGCACATCACCCTTGGCCGGGTGCCAGGCAGCCAGCCGCCAAAATTGCAGGCGTGGATGGCCCGCCACGTCGAATGGCCACTGGGCCACTGGCGGCTTGATGAACTGGTGCTGGTACGATCGATCCTGACTGACCAGGGAGCCATTTATGAACCCGTTGCCATGCGAAAATTGCTTCGTACGATATAGTCATTATCACTTACTTGCTAAAAAACTTTGCCTTCAGGCTTTTTTGTCTTCTAAAGATTGAGAAATTAATTGCTCATTGAACTGCCTTTGACATATCTGAAATGGATTTCAATTTGGGTATAATGAAACATGCATTGAATATTGTGCCCCAGATTCAAATGCCTTTTCAACGAGGGAACTAGCGATGCTTTTAAAGATACTTCAAGTTACAGGAGCCTGAAATGAAAAGAAAATTCGGATTTTCAATAGACACACTTGAAGAGCGAGCCCTTCCAGCAAGTTACACAATTTCGCTCGACAGCCCGGCACGTGGAATTCAAGGTTATTCCGATTGCAGGGTGATCGCAGGCAGGCTCTTGATTAACCCCGCCTTGGATACTGATGGCGATGGCCAGGTGACTGTCACTGCCACTAACGCCGCGGAAGCAATACGCCAGTCGATCATCGGCAAAGTCATGGTCAACACCAGAAAGTTCAGGCTGCCTGACGCAATTTATCATTTTGGCTTGCGAACCAGTCGAACTACAAAAGTCAATGCTAAATCAGATAAAACTCCGTTTATAGTGACCGAAAACTTGATCAGCCTTGAAGACCTTGCCCGTTTCCCCAAGCATTCTGACTGGGATTTCAACGACACTTTCTGGAAAGTTAATGTCACCGAACAGAAATCCGTCAAAGGCTGGCCAGGCTTTCAGGAAGGTCCGCAATCACCCGCCAGACCTGGTCAGCAGCCTCCTGAGGAAGCACATTGGACACTTGAAGACGATATATTGCGGACTCCGCAAGGCGATTTTTCCAACCCGCTACTTAAAGGTTCTCTTACACAGGAAGGACCCAGGTACGATTCAAAAGTTGATTTTGAGTCATTCAGGATGACTGTCGAGTATCGTAGTCTTGATATACTTCCGATCGCCCCGGCACCGAACGGGAATCGTATGGCTGAAACAAATCAGCATTTTTCAAATAGTGGTGTTTATATCTACGACCGTTATGAAGTTCAAATCATTGATCCTTCAAAATTTAAACTGAATACTGGCGATACAGGTGTACCGATCGCTGCAGAACTGTCTGATTCAATAATAAATGACTCAGCAGCTAACAGTGTCAGTTTTTATGTTCCTGGTGGCCTTTATGGAGTTCCTGTTGCATCACCGGATGGAAAATATTGGAACCGGGCCATGCCGACAGGCGAGTGGAACTTACTTGAAATTGATTTTAAGCCGGCTGTGCTTAAAGATATTGACCCAAAAGATCCATCCAAAGGTCAGAATTCAAAAATTGCTGAGAAACCAGCCCGGATAACTGTCAGGCTTAATAACATGACAGTCCTTAATGATATTGCTATATCAAATGCATCAGGCCCGCTAAAAGGCACCGGAAGCAGGGCAAGAGCTGATGATTATCTGGTATCAGGGCCGGTGAAGCTGCAAAGCCATTGGGGAAGTCAGGTTGAATTCCGAAATATCCGCATAGATTCGCTGCCTTATGGCTGAAATGGCCAAAAGGCAAACAGGCTTCTACTAATGTCAGTCGTGTCAGTTTAAAATTGCTCGAAAACCAGAATCTGATCAATTCTCAGGGCCAATGTCTTCGCTTGCAATCTGGCGGCAATATCGAATCAGAAGACAATCCCAACGTCGTGGGCTGATTCGGTACAGATGCGCGATGGTCCACGGCTTCCAGATTGGG
>JBJTRR010000870.1:0-3105 GCA_046076185.1 bacterium
GCCGCGGGCCATGGGCAAGTGGCAGGCGTTGCGCATCTGGGCATGGCTGGCCTGGTCGATCAGGTCGCCCCAGGTGCGATAGGAGATTGGTTCGAGGTTGATGTCGCGGCCGGTAGCGTCAACAGGCTCGGCGGCAAGGCAACCGGCCAGGCCGGCCCAGACAGGGTCGGCAAGAAAGGCTTGCGGATCAGCCGCGACGGCTTTGACGGCCTCGCGAATTTCCTTACCGTGCAGGTTATTTGACCGGATTGCGGCCAGAACCTGAACAAGTGCGTCGTGGGCGAGACGGTCGGGCACCCCGGCCGCCGTGATTTGCTTGATATTCATTGTCAATTCGCCTTCAAAAGCCGGGTCTCTCCTGCCCGGAATCTCATCAGACGCGGGAGGTCGCCTGAAAGTTCCATCGCAGATTGAAAACTCTTCGGGCGATCGGGCGAATCAGGCTTAACGAGGCTGGCCACCAGCGGGCGGAATGATTGAAGAGGCCCCGCCGGGTGCGATTGGCCTGGGGCCACCGGTGGGCAGGCCGCCAATGCCGCCGGATGGGATTTGAAGCGGCGAACCACCGAGGCCTGGCAAGGGTTGCCGAGGCGAATTGCCGGGTGCCGGCTGACCCTGTGAAGGCACAGGCTGGCCCTGGGGTGGTGCGGCGGCTGTGGGCTTGGGCAGTGCGGGTGTGAAGGTGTCGGGCGGGGCGGCCGGAGGTGCAGGTGGCAAGGCGGCCAGCGGGTTGGCCCAGATATCGCCAGTGGCCGTGAGCAGGTTGCCATAGCCCTGGCCAGTGGGGTTATTTGAGCCAAGGAATTTGATGGCGGTATCAACATCGCCGGCCTGTTGGGCCATCAGGCCGAGATTGGTGGTGGCACCCCAGCGATACATGAAGAAGAAGGGGCGTTCGGGGCTTGGCTCGGGTGTCAGGCGGAGGGTTTCGTTAAAGAAGAAGCGGGCCTGGCGGAGGTCGTCGGCCTTGAGGTCGGCTTCGCGGTCAGTGCGGCGGCTGGCGTTATCAAGATAGCAAAGGGCCAGAAAATAAGTGCTGTAGAAGTCGATGACTTTTTGCACTTCGGGCGGAATGGGCGTGACACGATCGCGCAGCATGGCATTTTCGGCAAATCGCATGGTCACGAATTTTTCAATAGCGCTGGCAGATTCGCCGCGAAGCTGGTCGGTGCGGGCGGCAAGCAGGGGGAGCTTGTAATCGAAAATCTGGATCGAATACTGGGCGGCCTGCACGAAGTCAGGGTTGGTGAAGAGGAGAGTTTCAACCGTGAGCGGCAGTTCCCACATGCGAACATCTTTGATCCGGGGCTTGAGGGCCTGAAGGAAGGCGGCACGCAGTTCGGCAATGTCACGGAAGAGGATCATGCGGTTTTTGCCCGAGAGTCGCTGCTGCAGCAATCGCATGCGGGGCGTGATATAACCTGTGCCGAGGTCGGCCAGCACGACGAGTTCACCCGTGGCCAGATCGGCTGAGGTGGGGCCATAGGTCTGGGCGCCGGGCAACTGCATGGCGGCCAGGATGCGCGGGTCGCGAAGGGCTTCATCAAGCGTGGCGATGGTGCTGCCATCAGCCGAGAGCAGGGGCAGGCCGACGCGGCAGTCGAAGAGATAGGCTTTGCCGTCAACCAGGCCGATGGTGAGATACTGCTCGGCGGATCGGGAACTGACAAGCAGGCCGACATCGATGCCAATCTGGCGGGCAAGCGACATGAAGATCCAGCTTCGTTCGGCCCACTGGGGGTTCACTTCGGTGGCCATGGCACGCAGGATGCAGTCGTAAGGGCGAGACTGGGCCTGAAGATTTTTGCCGGGCGGGGCGAGCGAATTGGCTGGAACAAGCATGACATGGCTGGTGACCCAGTCAAAGATGCGACGCAGGCGGGTGAGGTTATCACCATCGCCGGCGATGCGGTTGGCCAGGCCATAGTACATCATGCAGTCTTCAATGTGGCGGGCGTCGCGGATGGAGAATTTCGGCTCCTGCAGGCCACGGATGGCGGTGTCGGGCAGACCCAGTTCTGTGAGATAGCCCAGACTTTGCTGGTTCAGGTTGAAATCGGCGGCAGTGGCATTGCGGTTAAAATACTGGTTGAGCTGTTCGGTGGCGATGGTGAAGTTGTCGCCGCCGGGGTTGGTTCCGGCCGTGGCCAGCAGGTGCAGAACGCTGTCGAGAATGGCGGCCTGCTGCACAATCTGCGGGTCGGTGGAATCGCCAGTGGTTTGCCCCTGATTGATTTCAAGAGTGGTTGAGCCGGAACTTGAGGCGGCTGAAGCGGTCGGCCGGGTGATCACGCCGCTGGGCTGCTTGCTGGCTTTTTTCTTGGGCTGTTCAACACCACAACCACTGACAAGCAGGGGCAGCAGAAGAAGCGGGAAGAGACGGAAAAAGCGGAGTATGGGGTGATTCACGGCGATTTCTCGAAGTTGGCTTCACCAGGTTCAGCCCGGTGGCGGGCATCGCAGCCTGATTTACTCTTAATTCTTCTATTTTGCCAATTGGCGTGCATTTCGGCGAGTCCCCGCCCCGGCGGACGATTCAAAAATGCGACCTGACTTTCGATTGAAGAGGTTGACTCAAGTTTACCGGCAAGGGTGATTTTGATTTGTTGGGGGGATTTATTACAAGTTCATTGTGAAAGGAGATATATCCGGTTCGTGAATAAAGGCTTAAATTGACATTAACGGGAAAAATTGGTAAGATTTGTTTATCAGTCAAGAGGTCTGACTTTATTCAGCCCGTGGAAGCAGGGTCTTCCCTTGACTGAATTTTTCCCTGAGGTGTTAATGTATCTTCTTTATGCGGATGAGTCAGGGAGTATTGGCGATTCGAAGCAAAACTTTTTTGTGCTCGCAGGATTCTGTGTATTCGAAAGACAGGGATACTGGATTGCCCAGGAACTTGAAAAGATTGCAGCAAGGTTTAATCCTGCTGATTCAGCCAGTGTAGAACTACACGGAAACCCTATGATGACTGGCAAGGGTATTTTCAGGCAATTCCCAAAAGCTGACAGGGAAAAAGCGATTGAAGATGCATTGAATATTTTCATGTCATCGCATCCAAGCAATCGGCTGTTTGCAAGTGTAATCAGAAAAGTCTCTGTATCA
>JBJTRR010000871.1:0-7326 GCA_046076185.1 bacterium
TCATGAACTGGAAAATTTCCATACCTTCGAACCGACATTGGCTGCAAATCTCTGCGGCAGTTTCGGTTCTGTTGGTTTCTGGCTGTTCAAGCTGGCCCTGGAACCCGACGAACCGCGAGGCCGAGCGGCTGACTCGGGTGATTCACACCGAAAACGCCAGGCTCAAGGATTTGGTGGTTCAGTTTCGTTCAAGCAACGAGGACATGGCCCAGCGTGCCCTTGACGACAGCCGCCGCCTTGAAAAACTGGCCGAAGAAAACGACGCCCTGCGCACCAGCGTGGCTGCCTATCAGGCAGAACGCGAGCGAATGGCCCGGGCCTTCCAGAACTTGCAGCAGCAGGTGCAGGTGGTGCTCAGCGAGCGTGGCACCCTTTCAGCCATGAACCCGCCCGCCGGGCCAGGTAATCCGTCCTTGAAGGCATCTCGACCCCTTCCGCCGGAAGGCCGGTTGCTAGCCGACGGCCAGGAATTTCAATTGGATCTGGCCGACTGGTTTCTGCCAGGCACTGCTATCATAAAACCAGGGCAGGAAGCACGGCTGAAAAATGTTTCAGCCTGGCTGGAACCGCAGCTAAATCAAATCAAAGAAGTGAGTTATGTCTCGTTAACGCCGAAACGGGACCAGTTGGCCCGGGTCTCGACATCACCAAAGGCCGGGTCGGTAAAATCGGAAAATTTTGAGGATTTACCAAAATATCGGGCTGAAAGGTTCTGGGAAGCTTTGCTGCCTAACCTACCAGCCGATAAAGCCGCTTCGCTGAGGCTTTCGGAAGAGTTGCTGAACTCGCCAATGGGTGGGCAGCCATCTGCAGAAGGCACCATCAGATTTCGGTTTTGAATTTCTTTAGTGTATGATTTTAAATTGTTTACAGAAAAGTTTAACGCTTTTTTGAATGCTCGCTTGACAGCGGGGCCAGTTCGGTAAGATAATCAATTTTGAAGAAACATCAACTTGATGGTTGGGGGTAAAACTGATGCAAAGTTCTCGCTGGCTGCCAGGTTTTGTGTTGGTCCTCGTTGCTTCTCTGACGGCATCAGCCGCCCAGATTGAAGGCGACTATGTTGAAGCTCGAACAGCAGATATCTTCACCGGGCCCTGCTTCTCGAATGCCGAGGTTTTCATCTACGGCAAGCAGGCTGTGGCTGCCTGGAAGGTGAAAAAAGGCTCGTTCAACGGTGTTGACCTGAGCGGCCTGACCGTTGCTGCCGCAATAAAGGGCGAAACGACATTTTCAGAAGATAAGCCAGAACTGGCCCAATCTGTGATTATCGTTGACGAAACCGCCGACAGCCAGCAGCGTGAAGCTCTGATTGCCTTTGCGAAGTCAATGACAGGCAAGCGTCTGCAGAATATTGTCGAAGTTCGTACCGCACCCATGGGCCTGACGATTGAATCGCATGATATGCCCGGTGCTATGGCAAATCACAAGAAGAATCATGGCATGCCACATGCCCCCAAGGCTTCCTTCTGGGCGCCGGGTCTGGCACAAATTTCGACTCGACCACTTGGCGAGAATGATCATCTCTGCGGCAACGAAACCATTGCCTATCCACCGCTTTCACGCAGTGTTGATGTACTTCCTGCATATACACTTGGACATAAATTTCAGGGCCCCGGCCTGGGTGGTACCTGGAACGACCCGAACGCCCGTAGCGCGTTTGTCGGTCACTTCAGCTATTGATTCGTACGACTTGCCTGGGATCCGCCGGGTGCCGTATTTTTTGCGGTGTCCGGCGGTCCCTCGCTTTTTATGAATCTCAAGATTGCATCATCCGCCTGACTCCCGCACTGCGGGCGTACTCTTGAATTTCTCTCAGAGTTTTCCGACCACCATGAATATCAAGTTTGCGGCCGTATTCCCTGTCATAATTCTGGCTCTTTCTCCGGTTCTGTGGGCTCAGGTCAAGTCGCAGAAGGTCGATTCCAAAGCACCTGAAGCCGCTGCCGCCGAGATTCAGGCGATTCTTGCCGGGTCGGCGATGGAAGTGCTTGACGACGCCGGCATGCCCATGCTTAAAGTCTGGCTGGCAAAAGAACTTGCAGGATCGGCAAAACCGGCCGGCCCCAAGGGAACAATTCTTTTTCCCTACCTGAGTGAAGGGCAGCTTATGGGTGTTGTGCAGGTCATTTCGCAGGTGGGCGACTACCGCGATCAGCCTGTGGCTCCCGGCATTTACACACTTCGCTACGGCCTTCAGCCAGTCAATGGCGACCACCTGGGCGCAAGCTCTTATCGCGATTTCGCCTGCCTGGTTCCAGCTAAAATTGACCGTAAGCCTGAAGTTCTTGCCAAAAAAGCACTTGAGAAATCAAGTGCCGAGGCCGCCGGAACCAGCCACCCGGCCATTATGATGTTTCTGCCGCCAAAGGACGACGCCAAGCCCGGCGATATTGTTCGCGACGATGAAAACGACCGGACATCACTTGTTCTTCCCTTCGCCGTGAATGGTGGTGGGGCCAAAACGGAAGTTAAAATTCAGTGGGTGGTTCAGGGGCGTGCCCCAGTCTGATTCCTTGCAAATCTGCTAAAAAACAATAGGGCGACATGACTCAAATCAAGCCATGCCGCCCTTTTCTTGTTGATCAGTGGTTATTTTCAGGCGACGGCCGATTTGGTGCCAAAGCCAAGCCCGTGCAGCTGGTTAGCCACAGCCTGATAGACCCGGCGGCTATCCAGCTCGCCGAAGCACTTCGTATGGCTGCACGTTTTCTGAAGGCTGCCGGCACAATCAACTTTGGTTGTAACGGCTGCGGCGTTCGGGGCATAAGCTCCGGTTCGTGCGGTGCGAGTACAGGTGAAAATGCCCACTGTTGGCGTGCCTGTGGCTGCTGCCACGTGCAACGGGCCGGTGTCGTTTGTGACCAGCAGATCAATTTCGCCACAGATGGACTGAAGCTCGTGCAAAGTGGTTGAGCCAATCAGGTTGGTCACCGGGCCGAGCCGATCTCTGGCTTCTGCCATGAATTTTTGCGAAAGCAGCATGTCTTCCTGGCCGCCAATTAAAATGACCGACCCGCCGAAACTGGCCCTGGTCATTTCCGCCACTTTTACAAACTGTTCAACCGGCCATCGTTTGGTCTGCCATCGGGCACCAATGGTGTAGCCGATCCATGGCCTGGGCAATGATTCCAGCGTGTTTCGAGCCCATGCCTGTGTGCGTAACGTGCGTGGCCAGAAAAAGCTGGGCTTGTCGCCCGGCTTGGTCATTCCCAGCCCTGCGGAAAGGCGCATCAGCCGCTCAACGGCGTGCACATCGCCTGAAGGAATATCAATGGTGTCAACCTTGTGCGTGTAAAAACGCGTTGAGCCTTCGCGGCTTTCCGCCAGCCCCACGCGATATCTCGCACCTGTGGCACGCGCCATAAGGCCTGACCTGAGCAGGCCTTGAAGGTCAATCACCATGTCAAAATTGTGCTGCCGCAGCGACCAGAGCCAGCCGAAGAACCGCACGGCGCCGCCGATTCCACTGCCGAAGCCTCTGCGGTCAAAAGTGATAAGCTCATCAATGCCGGGGTGATGATCCAGCAGCCCAACCAGATTTTTGTTGATAATCCAACTGATTCTGGCATTAGGCCAGACCTGTCGTGCCGCATTTAGCACGGGCAGAGACATCACCACATCGCCCAGGGCACTTGGCTTGATAATGGCGATCCGGCGAGGCTCAAAATCAGCCGGCAGAATAGGTTGGGTTGTGCTTGGCACGAGGACGACTCCGTTCGATACCGTTCCATTGAGTGTCAGGGTGTCAGGGCAGGCCCGGCCTTTTTTCATCGCCAGATGATAGTCAGGCCTTGAGCTCTGCCGTAACATAGGTTATATCGGCTAAAACGACAACACGACTTGCCCCCTGAATTGCACGATTGATGATTCAACATTTCATTCACCGCAATCGTTTTGGAAGTCCCATTGCTGTAGAGGCTTTGGTCATTCTTGGCTGTTTTCTCGGGCAGGCCCCGGCCCAGGATATTCAGCGAGGAGTCATCGATTTTCAGCCTTCTGCGTCAGAAGCCAAAGTGCCTGAACACTTTAAGCTCAAATCATCACGCTTTCAGTGGGAACTCAAACTCCTGCGCCAGTCGCAGCGGCACCATGTCTGGGCATTACGCTATCCCTCGCCCATGCAAGGAGATGTTGCAGAGAATAATGTCGTTCATGCTGAATATTTTTTGCCTGCTTCATCACAATGGACAGGCCAGCGACTGCCAGCCGCAGTGGTGTTGCACATTCTCGGTGCCGATTTCCCACTTTCTCGCTTTATGGCTGCCAGGCTGGCCGATAACGGAGTCGCCGCCCTCTTCATTCAGCTACCCTATTACGGCAAACGCAAACCGCCCGGCCGCCCCGAGGTGAAGTTTCTCAGTGCTGATATGGAGCGTTCACAACTTGCCATGCAGCAAGGGGTTCAGGATATTCGCCGGGGCTTTGCCTGGCTTGCTGCCCGGCCTGAGGTTGATGCCGCAAACCTTTACTGCACAGGGGTTTCACTGGGTGGAATCATGTCGGCCCTGACTGTCGCGGTTGATCCGCAAGTCAAAGGCGGGGTTTTCACTCTGGCAGGTGGCGGGTTGGCCGATATTCTTTGGAACATGCCTGAAAAGGAGGCCCGGGTTTATCGGGCCGCCTGGGAAAAATCAGGCCGGACGTTTAACGATCTGCGCACTCTCGTAGATCGAATGGACCCCCTCACCTATGCCGGGGGATTGAAAGACAAACGGATCAAAATGATTGCCGCCAAGGTCGATGAAGTCGTTCCGCCCCGTTCTGCCAAGGCACTGTGGCAGGCGGCAGGCCAGCCGCCAATCATCTGGTACGACGCTGGCCACTATTCGGCTGTGGCTTTCATCCTGCCTGCACTTGATGAAACCATCAGTTTTATCCGAAACCTTCAGCCTGCTTTGCCCAGGGCTCCTGCCTTGCCCAAGCCTTCTGGAGCGAATTGACAGAACGCTATTCTGGCGATACCGGAATAATTGAGATTTTCAGAATTGGCCGCAGAGGCGACAATAAGAAGATGGCTATTGCATGACAACCGGTAATGGAATTTTTAGCCGGTTCAAGGTTGCCATAGCCGGGCAATTGAGGGGAGCAGAATCCGATGAGTGAGCCGAATCCGAACGACCCGACGAAACCCCAGGCCCCTTCCCAGGGTGCGGCTTCTTCTGCGGCAGTTCGTCCGGCAGCTCAGCCCGTTTCGGGCATGATGGCCCAATCGGGCATCATGGTGGGCTCGGCGGGATACCCTGACATGGCAGCCCCACAGGCAGGCTCGCCACGGCCGGTGGCACCGCAGCAGGTGAAGGCTCGGGTCACCAGCGTGTTTCTTTATGTCAAATCCGTTGAAAAATCGATTGAATTTTATTCGGAAGCACTCGGCGGTGCCGTTACGCAAAAGCATGCTGACGACCCGAAAGGGCCGCTGACTCTGGCCATTGTGCGCATGGGCGACTTCAGCCTGATGCTGCATATTGCCGACGAAACCGACGCCGACCTGAAAGATAATCGCTGGGGTGTGGGCATTCATTTGCAGATGCGCGTTTCAAGTGCTGATTTTGCTTACGATCGTGCCTGCGATGCCGGGTATCATGCCCGTGTTTCTGACGGCCCGATTGATCAGGAATGGGGCTGGCGTGAATTTGCCATCAAAGACCCTGATGGCTATATCTGGTCGATTTACGAAGACAAGTCGAACGGTGCCTGGACCTAATCCAGGCCGATCATGCTTTTGGCCGGCTGTCCGTAACATCATCGATTAAAACAACTTGCGGGAAAGGCTGGGCGACGATGCGGAAGAACACTCTGCGAGCCGCCCGGCAGTTTTCAAGCCTGTTGCCCGACACCTTTCGCGATGTCTCTCTGGTGGCCTCGTGGGACATTGTCCGCCAGGCACGCCGGCCCAGCTTTTTCGCCCTGAGGCTGCTGATCGCTCTGGTGATTTCGTTTCAGTTTATCACCATGTGGTATGCCAATTTCAGCGAATCGGGCCGCTTTAATAACAGCGGCCTCGTGAATTTCAGCTATAACCAGATTATTTTTGCCGTCCGCTCAATCTATATGGGGTCGCTTTCTGTGCTGGCCGTGGCGGTGATTGTGCTTTGCCCCATTTTGACGGTTGGCACAGTGGCTGGCGACCGAGAGCGCAAGATCTGGTATGACCTCGTCAATAGCCCACTTTCCGGCTGGTCAATCCTGATGGGCAAAATGGTGGGCCGCCTGGCCACCGTTTTCGGCTGGGTGCTGGCTGTGCTGCCGGTCTGGGCCATTCTGGGGCTTGTGGGCGGTCTTGACCCGGCCACAGTGCTTAAGGGCTTTATCGCCACTTTAATGTATGGCTGGTTTTATGCGGCCATCGGGCTATTTGCATCGGTGTTGTGCGGCCGCACGCGCGATGCCGTGGGCCTGGCCACGGGGCTGGTGCTGCTGGTGCTTTTTTCGCCAGCACTTGCCGGATTTGCAATTTATTTGACGTTAGGTAATGCAAACACAGTCGTAACGGGCCTGAGTGTGCCGATGCAGCTTTACATGCTCAACCCGATTGCTGCCGTCAGCATGTTTGGTCTTTCAGGCTCAGGTGTTATTAAAGGCGACTGGCTTTATCTTGGGCTCATTTCGCTATTGGGCCCAGCGCTGACTGTGATCAGCGGCCTGATCCTTCGTCCGGTTAGCCGGCGGCTTGAAAGCAAAACCGGGCGGAAGAACCAGTCGCACAAGCTTTTCACGAATCAGGCCGACGAAGCTGCCCTTGATACTGCGCCGGCACGCGACCTCTTCTCGCGGGCAGATGGTCAGGGCTGGCTCAGCCGTACATACTTTTCACCCATGGCGATTAAAGAACGCAAGGTGCGCGGCAGCAGCCGACTGACCAGGATCATCAAGAATTTTATCCTGATGATTGGTCTTTTCTTTGCGAGTTATTTTCTTCTGACGTTGGGGCTTGAAGCACTGAAAGAACTGCGCCAGTATGGCTTTACATCCCCACAGCGCGGCCGCCGCAACGACTTTTCGGGAATGATTATGGCGATTACTGTCGTTCTCAACGTGGTTTTGCTTTACTCGCTTACCATGGACACAGCCGGTCGGCTTACCGCCGAGAAGGAGTCGGATTCATGGCTCACGCTGCTCTCGACACCTGTCGATCCCTTTGAAATTTTGATCGGCAAGGGGCTTGCCTCGCTCTGGGGCTGGCGCATTCCGCTTGGATTTCAGTTTGTCTGCTGGTCGGCTGGGCTTTTGACAAACGCCATTCACCCGCTTTCATTTGCTGTGGCCATTATTGTGTGCTTGGTGCAAATGAGTTTTGCGATTGCAACGGGGCTATATTTTGGC
>JBJTRR010000872.1:0-1737 GCA_046076185.1 bacterium
GGCCAAGCTGGGCGTGAAGGTGGTCAACGGCTTCACCGGTTCTTCCATCTGGCACCTGCTTTACAGCTTCCCGCCCGTTTCTGATGCCTTGATCGATGCCGGATTTGAAGATCTGGCGAATCGCTGGAACCCGATTCTTGATGTCTTCCGCGATTGTGGCGTGAAATTCGGCTTGGAAGTGCATCCGACCGAGATTGCATTCGATATTTACTCGGCCCAGCGGGCCCTGGAAGCCCTGAACCACCGCCCGGAATTTGGTTTCAATTTCGACCCCAGCCACCTTCACTGGCAGTTTGTTGATTCCGTACAGTTCATTCGTGCCTTCCCGAATCGGATTTATCACGTTCACGTGAAAGACGCGGCCAGAACGCTTGACGGCATGTCGGGAATTCTTGGCAGCCACCTCAATTTCGGCGATGCCCGCCGAGGCTGGGACTTCCGCTCGCCAGGCCGTGGCCAGGTGAATTTTGAAGAGATTGCCCGCGAACTGAACCGAATTGGCTATGATGGTCCGCTTTCAGTCGAGTGGGAAGACCCCGGCATGGATCGCGAATTTGGTGCCGAAGAAGCAGCCTCGTTTGTAAAGCGAGTGCTTCGCTTCCCTGCTGCCGGCCGGCTTTTTGACTCTGCCTTCGCCGAAGGCCAGGGCAACGCCTGATTTCCTTTTCCTGAAAATCGATACGCGTTAAAGATCCTGCACCAAAATGGCAGGATCTTTTTTCATGAATTTATCCTACACAAGTCAATATACTTTCATCGTTATGTTAATCTAATCACCTGTGTTTCCGCCTGTCTGCATGTTCGATTCGATTTCCTGAACTTACGCCATTTGAAAAATGGAAAAGCATGTCGCCGGCTCGTGAAAAATTCGACTCACCAAAAATGACTGCTTGTCAACAAAAGATTTAAGGTCAAACGGCATATAGGCTTACTGACCTGTCATCTTTTGCCGGATACATAAGAATCGTCATGAGAGGAGATTGACGAAATGGACAACCTGAAAGTCATGGTCGTGGATGATCACCCCATTGTTTGTGCGGGGCTCAGCTCTGTAATTAACGCACAGCCTGATATGAAAGTCGTTGCCGAGTGCAATAATGGCAAACAGGCCATTGACGGTACGACAAAATCTGAGCCGGATGTGGTTGTGTTAGACGTGGCCATGCCGGAACTGAACGGCGTGGAGACGATGCGCATTCTCAAGAAAAACAAGCCTGGAATGAAATTACTTGCCATTTCATTTCATGAAACACAGGGCTATGTCAAAGCCATTATGGATGCCGGTGCTTCTGGCTATGTGCTGAAAAAGGCGCCGGTTAGTGAAATTTTGCATGCGATTCGCTGCGTGGGCGACGGTCAGATGTATTTGGACCCATCACTGATTTCGTCGGTGATTGGCGGGATTCTGCGAAGGCCCAAAAATCAGATTTTGTCGCAGACCAAAGACCTGAGCGAGCGTGAAACAGAAGTGCTCAGGCAGCTTGCTTCAGGCTATGGCATGAAGGAAGTGGCAAACAACATGAAGCTGAGCATTAAAACGGTGGATACTTACAAACGTCGATCGTTTGAAAAGCTGGGCCTGAGATCACGAGTGGAATTATTGAAATTCGCCCTGATTAACGGCTGGTTTTACGAAGAACATAGCCAGGGATAAATCAAAAAGGCCATGAAAAACCCCCGGGTGGGGACTGGGGGTATGGTGGCCTGGTTTTCACTCACTGCTGATTGATCAGTAAG
>JBJTRR010000873.1:0-1903 GCA_046076185.1 bacterium
AGAAAATTCGGGAAGGATTAACGGACGTGTCACAGCGATTCGATCTGGTGGTGATTGGCGGCGGGCCTGGCGGTTATGTGGCGGCCATACGTGCCGCCCAGCGAAGCCCGTTTGTCAACCACGGCAACGCTCTTGCCCAACTGGGCTGCACGTATGGCCGCCACATAACCGCCAGGCCCGCCGCCAATCACCACCAGATCGAATCGCTGTGACACGTCCGTTAATCCTTCCCGAATTTTCTCATTTACCGCCGGCTGTTGTCTCCTGATCAAATCACTCCAGCCTGCACTTATTGTGAAACAGTGGCAGCTCTATTGTCAACCGGCTTTCGGCTTTGCCTCGTTTAGATTCAAGGGTTTATCAAAGAATTGACTTATGTCATTATTGCTTCCAACTTTAAACGGGTTTCATTCATTTTTCATCAAACTCCATGAAATGATTCTGATTTCGAAATCGCAAAATGAAATACAAATTTCGGATTGCATTTCAACTTTTCATATTTCCCAATTCTGACAGCAGCTTATAGGAATTAAGAGAAATGGGGCAGATAATTTGATCTATATTCTGTCGGAACCGGACTGCCACTTGAAAGATTCATTTGTAAATATAATGGTAACATTTGTCAGGACTGTTGACGTATGAAATGCACCAAAGCAAGATGGGAATCGAAAGGCCGGATCACCAGTCTGGCCATGGAAGATTCAATTTTCAGGATGTAAGCAAGCGGAATGATGATTGACCCATACCCCATCCATGAATCAGGCCAAAACGACGGTTCCGGATTTTCTGATCATGCCCTGATCCGGCAATTTCGAAACGGTGAGATCGATGCCTCAACCCAACTTTATGTCAAATATGCCAGCCGACTCATCGGCCTGACCATGCGGAAAAGCGGTGCCGACCTCGCCCGACAGGTTGACCCTGAAGATATTGTGCAATCAGTCTTTCGCACGTTTTTCCGCAGGGTCGGCGATGGCCAGTACGATGTTCCCGAAGGAGAAGATATCTGGAAGCTGCTGCTTGTCATCGCCCTGAACAAAATCCGTGCTGTTGCAACGTATCATAAAGCCGCCAAACGCGATATCCGTCGTACTGAAGGGAATGTCCCGCCTGAGATCTATGCATCATTTTCTGATAATCGCGACGAAGTTGCTCTGGTATCGCTTCGAATGGTGATCGACGAAATAATGGAAGGTCTTCTTGAAGTGAATCGGCAGATCGTTTTCATGCGAATTGAAGGATTTGAACTGGCTGAAATAGCGGCCAGGGTTCACCGTTCCAAACGCACAGTCGAACGCGTTCTACAGGATTTTCGCAACCGGCTGAGTCGAATGATCTGATTTTACAATAATCAGGGGGTAGAATGGCCGGATTATATTATGGCAGATCAGAAATCGGCTGGCCAAGCATCGAATGCCTGCTCAGCTCGTTTGAAGAGGCTCGGCCAACCCCTGATTATTCTGATATTCGTCAATTCTTGCCCGAAAAAGATCACCCGGATTATTCCCAGATTGTATCTAAGCTGATCCGGATTGATCTGGAATATGCATGGCGTCTCGGAGATTCGCGCCAGCTTTGCTGGTCTGAATCACTTATTCCAGGAATTTTTCAAAACAGTTTCATTAAAAATGCAGCGTCATTTGAAACTCAGCGACTACAGGGAATTTACCAAAATACAAACGCTTCAAGTGGTCAGCACACACACTACAAATCGACATATTTTCATCCGTTACATCCAACAAAATTTCAGCCACTCAATCGTGGTGAAGTGATAGGCGATTTTGAAATCGAAAAAAGCCTGGGTCATGGGGCATTTGGACAGGTGTATTTGGCAAGGCAGGTTTTTGACAAAAGCATGAAGCTGGTTCTCAAGTTCACAGCCGGATCACAAAATGAAATTCAG
>JBJTRR010000874.1:0-4183 GCA_046076185.1 bacterium
CAAGACAGCCAAACGGGCCCGGAAAGCCGAAAAGGCTGAATAAGCCTGTTCGACATCATATAGAAATCATGAGGTGGGTCACACCGGCCCACCTTCTTTGATTTTCAGGCATTGATTCCGACCTTTATCACACCAATTGCCTGTCGGTTCGCCGGTAATTTCAGCCGGTTGTTTGTGAACCCGGGCATTTCTCCTTATAATCGATTATTGGTCTGGCCAGGCATGATTGCCCTGGTACTGCTTCAGTCAACAAAGCTCAGGGAACGCACCAGGGATGTTCACCGACCCACCACGTCTTGTCGAACGCATTGCCCGCCGATTTGACGAATCAAAAATTGTTGATACCTACAGCCTCATTCGCCCGGGCATGGCCTCCGCGGGTTCTCTGGCGGGTCTTCTGGCCCATCCGCAATTATTGGTCGAGATGAAATCTGTCGGAATGCCTGAAAATGCCATGGGGCCCGACAAACACCCTGACGAGCAGGTTAAATCCGCCCTGCCTTATTTGCAGAAGGTAAGGAACACCTCGACTGGGTGGCGATTTTTCCGCATCCTCAATGACCTCTTCGATTTCACTGAAAAGTCGATCAACGAATCGGACTGGCAGACACTGGCCAAAACGGTAGCTGAAAGATCGTCTCAGCCAGAATGGGCTGGCGAAGTGCTTGCCGAACGTGCCCACATTGACGCACTGGCCATGCCCCTCAGCCACGCTGATGCAGCCGATGCCGGGCTTGGAATCAGGCCACATTACTATCTTGACGCCACAAGGCTTCTTGCCAAACAGCAGAGTCATGGCAAAAAACGTGGTGCTGATGAATCATACATCGAGTCGCTGGCAAAACAACTTGGCGGTACTTGCCGTGATCATTCCCACTTGATGAAACGTGTCAATGCCTGGCTGGCCGGTGCCTATTCAGACAAAGCCCGGTTTACAAGTGTCAGGCTACCAATGAAGTTTACTTTCCGGGCACCTGATGAAGATGCTGTGAATCAACTTCTCGACCGTGCCTCGGGCGATATCGCCCTGACGAACGAAGAGACCGAGATCGTGATTCATGCCGTGGCTTGGGCCATGCTCGCCTGGCATCACGACAATCACAAAACCGTACAGATTCCAACCACAGGTCATTCGCCGTTTCAGCCGACGACCTGCCCGGCGGCGATCGCAAAATTTTACGCGAATTTCCCGTCGGCCCAATTTGTGATCATGCCAGGTGTCAGTGAAATGTCCGGCCGATTCTGCGAAATTGCTGCTCGTTCACCGAATATTGCTGTTGCCGGATTCGGATCGGGCGGTTTTGTAACCGACGTGATTGCACGCGAGCTATCGCTTCGGTTACAGACTGTTCCCGCCATCAAACTGGCCGCCTGCCAATCGCATGCCGGCAATGTTGAATGGACTTATGCCAACCTTCAGGTGCTGCGGCGTGGCATTTCCCGGTGTCTGGCCACACTGATTGAAGACGACTACATCCACGAAAATGATGTGCCGGCGATCCTCAACCAGATTTTGAACAGTTCGCCGGCCAAGCTGTATCAGCTTGGCTGAACATATCAGCACCTTTTAAAGTGACTGGCCACACGACGGAGCCTGCGGAAAGAAAATGCCTGAACCACTTCAGATCGTTCATTACCCGCACCCCGTGCTTCGAACACCGAGCAAGCCACTTGAGCGGATTGACGACCACTTCAAGGCGACGATTCGCGGCATGTTTGAACTGATGTATGCTGCCCGTGGCATTGGCCTGGCCTCCAATCAGGTCGGACTGCCATTCCGGTTTTTCATTCTGAACCTGACCGCCGACCCGCTACAGGCGGAAAACGAGCAGGTTTATATTAACCCTGAAATTGTCAAACGTCATTCCTCAAGCGAATACGAGGAAGGGTGCCTCAGCCTGCCTTCGCTTTATGCTGAAATTCGCCGTCCCAAGCGCATTCGCGTCCGGTTTTACAACTTAATGGGCGAACTGGTCGAACTTGACGCCGAAGGGCTGCACGCCCGGGCCATTCAGCACGAACTTGACCATCTTGACGGCAAGCTTTTCATTGACCATCTGGGCATGCTTACACGGGCCAGCCTTGCGAAACAGATCAAAAAGTTCGAATCCATTTTCGACGAAGCACAAAAAGCCGGTACGCTTGCAGCAACGGCAGTCCTGCAGGCCGAGGTCGATGCGCTGAAAAAATCGCCCGGTGTGCCCGCCCCCGTGCTGCCCCCCAAGTTGCCTGTCGCTGCCGAACGCCCCTCAGGCGCCAGGCAGGCAGAAGCGTGATCTCTGACGAATGAACGACACCCCAGCCCCTCTTGCTGATGCCCGCCGTTCCCGCCTGGTTTTTCTGGGCACAAAAGATTTTGCCGTACCCTCATTTGAATATCTCTGCAACCAAGGCTTTCAGGTCTTGGCCCTTATCACCCAGCCTGACCGGCCACAGGGCCGCAAACAGGAAATCATTCCGGCCAACATCCGCCTCTCTGCTGAAAATCGTGGCCTGCCGGTCTATCAGCCTGAAGATCTGAACGCACCTGAGGGGCTTGCCCTGCTTGAGTCACTCTCGCCCAACCTGCTAGTCACTGTGGCTTATGGGCAGATCCTTAAGCCTGCGACACTTGCTAGTGCCACCTTTGGCGGTGTAAACCTGCACGGCTCTCTATTGCCGAAATATCGCGGCGCAGCCCCGGTCGCCAGGGCCATGCAGTCGGGCGATGCCGAAACAGGTGTGACAGTCATACAAATGTCGCCACTGGTCGATGCCGGCGGCATTCTGGGAATGTTATCAACAGAAATTAAACCCGACGAAACCACGGCCACTCTTGAAGCCCGGCTGGGCGAAATGGGTGCGCCGCTGCTGGCGCAGTCTCTGACAGATTTCATGGAAGGGCGAGGAAAGCCCGAGCATCAGGATAAATCGCTGGCAACCAGGGCTCCCAAGCTCACCAAGGAAGAATCATTCGTGAATTGGTCGCAGCCAGCCACGCTGGTTGACCGATTTATTCGGGCCATGAACCCCTGGCCACTCGCCCGCTCAAGGTTTATTCCGGCTGATGGTCGCCCTGGAGTCAATGTTCTTTTTCATCTGTCAGCGGTTGCCGAAGGTCTTCACCAGCCATCCACCGCCACAGGCATTGTCATTCAGTCTGATAAATCAGGCATAGCGGTTTCCTGTGGCGATGGCCGGGCTGTTCTGATAAAAACGATTCAGACGGAAGGCCGCAAGACACTTCCCGCCATTGAATGGGCCCGGGGCAGCCGGGTGACGGCAGGCGACCAATTTGTCTCATCACCCCTTTGAGGAGCAAAACTCATGACTAGAAGAATCTGGCTTTCGGGACTGGCCCTGATAATATCCAGCGTCACTCAAAATCTAACGGCTCAGGATGCAAAGCCGACCCACACCACCGACGACCTGAAGACCGTCAAGGCGGCCGTAACTTCCGGCAAGGCTGTCCTGCTTGACGTTCGTGAAAAGGCGGAATGGGATAATGGCCACCTGAAAGACGCCAAACTTATGCCAACCAGCGAACTGACGAGCACCAAAGGCGAATCGTTCCTTAAGCTCGGGATCGACAAGAAAAAAGTCATTTACACGCACTGCAAACTTGGTATCAGGGCCTTGCGTATGGCCACCATGCTCAAAGAAAAAGGCTACGACGTGCGAGCCCTCAAGCCCGGGTTCGATGAACTTGTTGAGGCAGGCTTCCCTGAAGCAAAATAACGGATTTAGTCTTACAGATAAGAAGTCAACAGGGCGGGAACAATTCCCGCCTTTTTAATTACTCTAGCAAACATAAAACATCTGTGAATTATTGATGAATAATTTGTGAAGCCAACTGAGTTACTTCCGACAGAAACACATCCTATTGTCATTGATTTCAACACTTTATATCCTCGACACCATGTTTATTAATATTCCAGAGCTTAGCTTTTTGAAAAAGCATCTGGTTGACACCATAAATCGTTGAATCCACAATACAAATCTGTGGATCATATCAACGTAATCATATGCGTTGATTTGATGTAGAATTCAAGTAGATTTCATGAAGGATCTGTCATGCTCAATCGTCGTCGGGGCTTCACTCTTATCGAATTGCTGGTTGTCATTGCGATTATTGCCGTGCTCATCAGCCTGCTTTTACCGGCTGTGCAATCGGCCAGAGAGGCTGCCCGCCGTGCGCAGTGCG
>JBJTRR010000875.1:0-2604 GCA_046076185.1 bacterium
GACCGGTTTTAACGCCGGCCGATCTGTTGTGAAATCTCAGATCGTTATGGTCACAACGTCATTCTTCCGCGGCTGCGGTTGTTGTTTCCGGGCCACTGGCGGAAAGCCGCAGTGGCGTGGCTGACTGGATTGACATCTGCAGGCGATTCTCACCGGCGGGCACGCGGTCCGTCGCCAGGGTCACGACATTCCAGCCTTTTTTCAGCTTCAGGGCGATCGGTTCGTCGGGCAGCTTGCCGCCCGGCGTCGGCCTTGGCGATACCACCTTCTGGCCGTTCAGGTAAAGCCTCGACTGCCCCTCGACACCCATTCGCAGGCCGGCGGTCTGGTCGGCAGGGCTCTCCAGCCAAAGGCCCACATAGGCCCGGCCAGGGTTTGTGCCGAACTGGCCACGCAGGTTCATCATGCTTGAACTGGCGGAATCAAGGGCGACCCAGCCAATCGTCTGCCCGTCCTGCCCGACAAGCGTCTTGTTCAGGTCAGGTCTGGCCAGCGAAACGCTCTTGCCGTCCGCTTCCAGCGGCAGCGGGCCAATGGCAGTGACACGACGCACTTTCTCAATGTTTTTCAGCGATTCCTGCGCTGGCTTGCTGCGCAGGAATGCCAGCAGGTCGGCCATTTCCTGATGTGAAAGGTCGGCCACAAGCCCAACTGGCATAAGGCTTACCGTGTCGCGGGCCTGTTCGTCAATTTCGGCCACTTCAATCCGAAGTTCCTGGCCTGAGGCTTCACGCAGAACAAGCGTCTTGTCGTCCTGGCTCACCTTGATACCCGTCACCACGCGGCCATTTTTCAGGGCCACCTTGTATGACTCATAGCCTTCCTTAAGCTCTTTGGATGGCTCAAGAATCGACTCGATCAGCTTATCGGTTGAATAGCTCTGGAAGGCTCCTGTCAGGGCCGGGCCCACGTTGCCGCCCACACTTTCCATGCGGTGGCAGGTGGTGCAGCGGGCGCCACCTTCACGCAGAAAAACACCCAGGCCACGCCAGGGGTCGGCCTTATCGGCCAGTGCCGCCAAAGCCTTGCGGTCAATTGACTTGATCGAGTCTTCAATCTGTTTTTCAATTTTCGCCTGCAGCTCGCGATGTGCGTCGCTGTTGAACTTGCGCAGGGCGGCCAGCACCGTGGGGGCATCGGCCGGCTTCAGCTTGTTTTCCACATAAAGCTGGCCAAGCCGCAGCGCCGTGGCCGGCTGTTCACCCAGAAGCGAAAGGGCATCGGCCCGAACGTCGTCGGATGTGCTGCCCAAAGCCTTTTCAAGATATGGCAGGGCACGCTTGCGGTCGGTTTCGGCCAGCCCCCGCAGCACGGCCACAGCCCAAACAGAGTCCTGCTCGTTGGTTCCAGCGGCCTTTGCGATCAGGTCAAAGGCTGACGAGCCCGTCGTCCGCAGGGCACGCAGCACCGCCAACCGTTCCGCCGTGCTCAGTTTGGCATTTGTCATTCGCCCGCCCAGCTTATCGGCCAGCTTCGGGAAGCGGCTTTCCGATGCATATTGCACGGCCGCCACACGCACGGCTTCGTCTGTATCGTCCATCAATCGGGCCACCAGCTCAGTCGCAGGCAGACCGGCCAGCCGCACATTTTGAAGGGTGGCCTGTTCAATCCGAGAGTCAAGTTCGGGGTGGGCCTGAACATACTGCACCAGCTTGGTTGTAGCTACCGGAATATTCAGTGGAATATCCTTGAACATTCGCACGAAAACCAGGCGGTCATCAGCCGAGAGATTTGGCAGGATGACAAGGTCGGGCAGACGTCGGGCAGCCGGTTCGGTACGCATGGCCGCAAATACATTCACGGCATTGGTTCGGCGCGAATCGCTGCTGAGGCGTATCGTCTGGGCCACCACTTCCACGGCTGTCTCGCCCAGCCGTTCAATCGACCTGACGAACGCATCGCGTGTCGCCACATCAGCATTGGGGTGGTCGTGCAGCCATGTCAGCATGGCTTCGCCCGCCCGGGCCGGGTTGTCGGTGGCATGGCGACCAACCGCCAAGGCCAGCTCTCGAATGACTTGCCCGTTTTTCTCGCGGGTCAGGTGCGATTCCAGTACGGGCACCAGGTCGGGGCGAGATTTCACTGGCTCCCATGAAATGGCCTGGGCTGCCAATCGGCGAATCTGGAATGACGAATCATCAAGCCCGGCCACCAGGGCGGCTTCGGTGTCGGCATTCCAAAGCTGCCGGGCACCCTGAAGGCCCAGGCAGCGGGCCCTTTCGGGGGCGTTTTTGTCGTTCATCAGGCCGATCAGGCCGGCCCGGCTCTTTTCGCCGCGTTCCACCAGCTCGCGAAGGGCACGGTCAGACTGATGATAATCCTTGCCCTTAAGCATTTCAAAAAGCTGGGCATCGCTGGCACCCGTCACATGGGTCCAGTCTGCTTTCGGCCTGGCCTTGATGGCCGGCTCTTTGTCAGTGCCGCCCCAGGTGATCTTATAAAGACGGCCCCACTGGCCATCGCCCCACAGGCGTCCGGCACCGCCGGAATTGGATCGCCAGTCAAGTACATACAAAGCCCCGTCGGGGCCAATCACCGTCGGGCAGGGGCGGAAGAGGTCGTCGTCGGCCGTCATCAGCGTGATCTCACGCTTCAGCACGTTGG
>JBJTRR010000876.1:0-8226 GCA_046076185.1 bacterium
CCTGAACGATGGCGATGTGATGTTCCACACCGACTTTCGCAGGGTCTATGCCGATATCCTCTCAAACCACCTCGGGGTGAACCCTGAAGTGGTTCTTGGGCCGGGGTTTACAGGGCTTGGTATTCTCAAAAAAGCTTGAGCCGCCAACGGTTCACAAACCCCAATCAGGATGCCACGAAAACCGCAGAAATGGCGTTGGAAAGTTTCATCAGCCATGGGGAGGATTCGTCGTAAGGCCTGTTGGTAAGAATCACAGCGGAAGCATCGCGAACGGGGTCAGCCCACATCAGCGTGCCGGTTGCCCCATGATGTCCAAATGTTTCAGGCGAGAGAATTTCGCCTAAATTCGTAGCGACGCCGAGGCCCTGAACCCGCCAGCCCAGACCCCATGAATTAAACCGGCGGTCGTAGTCATTTAGCTTTGCATAAGCAAACATCTGGCTGGTCGTCATCATCCTGACCGTCGCCGGGCTCAGGATTTTCGCACGATCAAGCACACCATGGCCAAGAAAAAGCCGGGCAAACCGGCTGAGATCGGCAGCTGTGGCCGTCATTCCACCCCAGGGGGCCCCAAGGCCAAGCCAGTATGGCGTGTTCCAGTTCCAGTTGGTTGCCGCCTGCTGTGGTGTGATCTTCACACGAACCACACGCGATGCCGCTTCGCCGGCAACACCCAGAGCCGTGGAATGCATGCCGAGTGGCTCAAAAATCTCTTTCTTCAGGAAGTTGCTGAGCGACTCGCCCGACACTTGATGAACAATTTCTGCCAGAAGGGCGGTTCCCATGCTTTGATAGCTGACCTGGGTGCCGGGTTCGAAAAGCATTTCGCACTGACAAATGCCATCAATGAATTTTGAAAGCGGTGCGTGCGACGCCCTCAGAGCTTCGTTATCCGGCAGCATATCTGGCAAGCCAGATGTGTGGCTCATCAGGTGGCGGATGCGAATCGGGGCTATTTCTGGTGAATTCATCGCCGGGATGATGTCGGCGACACGATCCTGAAGCCGAATCAAGCCTCTTTCCACAAGAATCATGACGGCGGTCACGGTGACGGGCTTGGTCAGCGAAGCAACCAGAAAAGGCGATTCAGGGGTAATGGCCAGGCTTTGCCCGTCAAACGGGTCGAATCGGCCAACCGCCAGCCGTCGTTGAGTCTGACCGGCTGTGACACACAGGCTGACTGCGGGCAAATAGCCGGCATCAACCCACTGGCGTACCAGATTGGAAACAAATTGCCAGCGATCCGGGTCAATGGCGGTTGTCATGAATTGGTCCGCTGAATGAGCTGTCAGTTGCCTTGGAATGTTTTGATCTTATTTCAGGCTAGCCGGTTTTGCCAGCTTTCTCAGGTTTAAAAGCTGAAAAAAGAAATTCAGATTGTTTGAGATTCCAATGGAAACGAAGCTTTTTTCAACAGATTCATGGCTCTTCAATCTGGACTAACACCGGCTTTCCGGTCAAAATAGGGATTACCCGCGTTGGTGAATTTCACAGCCCTATGAAAATGCATGGATGGCCCGCCCTTGTTGGAAATTCGCCGATTTGACAAGTCGCCCGCTATTGGAAAGAGCCAAGTGACAATGAAAACCCCAGCAAAACAAATCATATTCAGGCTGACCGCAAGTCTGGCCATGCTGTTTTTCGCCCAGTCTGCCAGCGCACAGGTTGATGCCCCGACATCGGCCAAAATGCTTAAGCCGGCTGAAGGGCTTCAGGCGACGCTTTGGGCATCAGAGCCAATGGTGGTGAACCCGACCACGATCGACATTGACAGCAGGGGCCGTGTCTGGGTGACAGAAGGCCTGAATTATCGCCTGCACCGCAACACAGGCCGGAAGATGGATCGCATACCCGATGCTGATGCAATTAAAATTCTTGAAGACACTGATGGCGATGGCAAGGCCGACAAATCAACCGTTTTCGCCGATAAAATCTTTCCCGTGCCTATGGGCATTGCCGTGGAAGAAAAATATGACAAATCGGGAAAATATCTGGGCTGCAAGGTTTATGTGGGCAACAGCCCCAATCTGCTGGTGCTTGAAGACACCAATGGCGACGACAGGGCCGATGTGCGATATCCGCTGTTAACAGGCTTTGGCGGTATTGATTCTGACCATGGCGTGCATGGAATGACGCTGGGTATCGACGGAAAGCTTTATTTTACACATGGCGATGGTTGCTGTTCGGTGCAGCTGGATGGCACCGATCGTGTCCAGAATTTTGATGTGACCGATAAATCAGGCCGGAAGGTGACGACCGACCAGCTTGCCACGACATTGCGAGTGAATCGCGACGGCACCCAGTTTGAAATTCTGGCCGATCGCCAGCGTAATAACTATGAAACTTCACAGGACAGCTTCGGCACGCTTTTTACATCTGACAACGACGACGATGGCCGCCGCGGCAGTCGCGTCATCTGGATTATGGATGGTGGCCGTTATGGCTACCGGACACCCGGCAGCCCACGCCATTGGGGCGAGGATGTGCCCGGCAATGTGCCCAAACTGGCCGGTACGGGCAATGGCAGCCCATGTGGCATTTTTACATATGAAGGCAGCCTTTTCGGGCCTACAAACGTAGGCAGCCTGCTTGAGGCCGACGCCGGCACTCGGCAGATCAACTGGTTTCCGGTAACCCGTCATGGGGCGACTTATCAGACCCTTCATAATGTCTTTCTGGCAAGCGAAGACCCCTGGTTCCGCCCGGTTGATGCCGCTTCTGCGCACGACGGCAGTGTGTTCGTTGCTGACTGGTATGATGCCGGAGTGGGTGGCCATGCGTTTCGCGACCAGACGACAGGCAGAATTTATCTGGTTACACCGAAGGGTCAGAAAGCCGCCGGCACGAAGCCCGATTTCACAACGATTGATGGCCTGATTGCCGCACTTGGTTCACCTGCGACAGCCACTCGCGACACCACCCGCCGACTTTTGATCGAGCGAAAGGATGAATCGAAAAAAGCCCTGGCCTCTCTGCTTCAAAAGCCGGGCGATGCCCGGCTGAAGGCTCGTGCCTTGTGGGTTTGGCACGCGATTGATGGCGACCCCGTAGCGGCCTTCGCCCTGGTGAATCAGGACGAACCAAGGCTGCGGGAACAGGTCGTGCGAATTCTGGGCCGGGATGTTAGCCGGGTAGGTATCGTGACCTTACCTGACGGCAAAGAGGCATCGCCCACCAGGGGTGAAACGAACCTGAATGCCTTGCTGGGGCTGGTTGACGACCCCGACAGCGGCGTGCGTCGAGAGCTCATTTTGGCCCTTCGCGATGTGCCCACCGCCAAGGCGGGCGATGCGCTCAAGAAACTGGTGAAAAGCTGGGACGGCCACGACCGGTGGTATCTTGAAGCTCTGGGACTGGCTCTCCAGAATCGGGAGTCTGACTACATTGCCAGTCTCTTTGACGGCAAGCTTTTTGGCGATCTTCGTCTGGAAGCGGCCGGGCGTGAGTCTGGCATGGCATTGCCGCCTTACTTCCCGATTGACCGAAATGAAGCGTTCATTCCGACAGGCAATAAGGATTTGCCGTCAAACGCGCTGACCAAATCGATTGGTCTGGCTTGGCGACTTCACCGGCCTGAATCGCTGGAAATGCTGGCCAAAATTCGACCGGCCCTGCAAACCCCTGAACTGCAGCAGGCCTGGGATGATGTTCTTCGACAGATGACAGATTCAAAGGCCGCCGAAGTTGTGGCCCGGCTTGCACATGAAAGTGGCGACCCGGCACGAACCCGTCAGATTCTTGACCTGCTGGCAGAAAAGCTTGAAGGCGACTGGAAGCAGGCCCGAAATTCGACTGATGTAAAATCATTGATCGCTTCCGCCCTTAAAAATCAGTCGCTGATGGTGCAGGGCGTGAAGCTGGCGGCCCGATCAGGTGATGATGCACTTGTCAATGAAGTTGAAAAACTTCTGAAAAATGCGGAAACGGCCGAACCCGTTCGAATCGCCGCACTGCAGGGTCTTGCTTTGAGCAAGCCTGCTGCCGCCGCAACCGAGATTCAGGATATTTTGAACGCGACCAAACCCAAGAAGAACACAACCGATCTGGCCGAAGCGGCCATTCGGCTTATCCCCGCTGTTGAAGGCGGGAAAGCAGGTGCAAGTCTTCAGAAGATCATAACCGATGCCGATTTGCCCCTGCCGGTTCGGCGCGAGTCGCTTCGTACAATCGCCGCAACCGTGCCTGGGGCTCGCCGCATTATTGAAATGGCGAAAGAAGGCAAATTACCGGCTGAATTGAAAACCGAAGCGACCACTACACTTTATGCTCATATCAACCGGAATATCCGTGAGGATGCCGAAAAAGTGCTGCCACCGCCCAAGACCGCTGACGGCCGCACTTTGCCGCCGATTTTCGAGCTTGTCAGGCGCGAGGGTAACGCGGAACGTGGCCAGAAGGTGTTTCACCGTCAGGCAGCCAATGCCTGCGCCAGTTGCCACAGAGTGGCCGGCCGAGGCCGCTGGGTCGGGCCCGATCTTTCCACAATCGGTGTGAAATATGGCCGCGAGGAACTTTTGCAGTCGATCCTGAACCCTTCAGCCGCTGTGGGTTACAACTATCGTCCCTATGTGCTGGCACTGAAGGATGGGCGCATCCTGACTGGCTTGCCGCTTGAGGAATCGCCTGCGGCGATTACGATTAAAACAGCTGAAGGCAAGACGGAACGTATCACGCGGGCAGATATTGAAGAAACGACAATTTCTCCGGTCTCTTTGATGCCGGAAGGCCTTGCCCAGACAATGACCGATGCTGAACTGGTTGATTTGCTTGCCTATCTGGGCACATTGCGTCGGCCGTCGAGCGTTGTTGGCCAGTTTCAGGCTCTGGGCCCAGTCAAAGTTGACGGTAAAACCGAAGCGATTGACGTTGCCGGAGTCGTTCGCACCAGCGAGCCAGTGAAATCGGCGGACGGCAAGTCCATCGCGTGGCGACGCGTTTCAGCCAATGCAGAGGGGCTGATCGACCTGGCTTCACTGGGGCTTGAGAAGGGGCAATCCGCCTATCTCTGGACAGTTGCCGTAGCTCCCTCTGCCCAGCAGGCCCGCCTTGTGCTTGATTCCGCGGCCCCCGCCCGAGTTTGGGTCAATGGCAGGGAAGAGCAACTGGTGCAGTCGGGTGATCAGGAATCCAGGGAAGTCACATTAGATCTCGTGAAGGGTTCCAACCCGATCTTACTGCGGGTTGAACAGGGTGCCAGCCTGGGGCTGACCTTTGTTTCCGACCTGCCAGTTGAATTCAGGGAAAGTGTTCAGACGAGCGTCAGCACGCGTTGATCGCTCATATGTTCACATGGTAGTTTTCCAAACAGGCGGCTTGCCTCAGCCTGTTTTGGTTTTTCATCGATCCAATTGCATAGAATTGAGAACTTGGCCATGGGCAGGGTTGTTCACTTTGAAATTCATGCCACCGAGCCTGAAAAGCTGATCGAATTTTATACTGCATTATTCGACTGGAAATTTATACCTGCGCCATTTCCGAATTACTGGGTGATTGAAACCGGCCCGGCTGACCAGTTTGGAATTAATGGTGGGATGGTGAAAAGGCCTTGCGATGCACCCGCGCCGCGTGCGGATATCAATGCTTATGTCTGCACAGTTCAGGTGGAATCGCTTGATGATATTTTGCAGAAAAGCGAGTCGCTTGGAAGCGTACTCGCCCTGCCCAAAATGCCAGTTCCCGGTGTTGGCTGGCTGGCTTATATCAAAGACACTGACGGCAACATCCTGGGCCTGCACCAGCCCGACCCGCTTGCACAGTGATTCATGACAGGAAATTCATGAATCTAACTGGTCATTCCCTGTTTAATCTTGATTCAGCGGTTATCTTCTCAAGTGCAAGTGTAGCGGCCTGAATCCGGCTGATCAAAACTTTGGTCTGTTCGTCGGCCATTGGCTGGTCATATTCCAGCACAGCCTGACGCAGGCCAGGAAGTGGCCAGCTGGCATAGCCGGTTGTCAGCCCTGGGGCGTAAATCACATGTTTGTACCAGGGGCGGCCTGGCAGGCCTGCCGGATTTAGAAACGATCTTTCAAATGCAGTCAGGGCTGCGTTCACACGTTCCAGCTTTTCCGTGCCGGCTGCTTCGGCTGTTGCCTTTAATCGGCTGGTAGCGGCGTCAGCGGCTTTTGCAGCGACTTCAAACTTCATGATTGCTGTTGCCAGCTCACGAAGTTGAGGAATTTCAAACGCCTTTCGCTTGCCGTTTTCCAGCGTACGTTTGCGCCGGGCAACTGTCGTTCTCAGTTCATCAAGATAATCTTTAATCGCTTCGGCATAGGGTGTGAATGTCAGAGGCAACACAGGTTCAGAAGCAGCCTTGCAGGCAATGGCCGTGTAAAGCCGGGCAGCGGTGGCATGCTGAATGAACTCGGGATCGCAGAACTTTTCCATCCAGAAAAAATTGTCGTAAATGGAATGATAAACACCGTATCGGCCACCAAAATCGACATCAGCCGCAGGTATGCCCAGGTGGTCAACATAGGCCGTGTAATCAGATCCTGAGCCAAGATCACCCAGCTTTGGCGAAAATTTCTCGGAGTCGTCAACAATCTTGCTGGCTTCGCGACTGGCGTCTTTCCACAGAGAATCATCCAGCCGGACCGGCGCATCGGCCGCCCATGCGGCCTTGCCACGGGCAAGCCAGCCTGAACTCAGGCTTTTACCGGTGCGTGGGTCAGTGACGCTGGCGGCAGAACTGATCAGCAAGTCGCGCATAGTCGGAATTCCGCCCATTTCAAGGGTCGGCCCGCCCACAGCCGAATCAACATTCAGCATCATGGCAACATTTTTCTGTAAATCAGGCCCAAATTGCTCTGCATATTCGGTTGAGCCAACCAGGCCATACTCCTCACCATCCCAACTGGCATAAACCAGGCTTCGCCTTGGCCGCCAGCCTTGCTTGTAGGCTTCGCCCAGAACACGGCAAGTCTCCATCGTGGCCGCCGTGCCGCTGGATGGGTCAACTGCACCGTAAGTCCATGCATCACGATGGTTTCCGATCATTATAACCCGGTTCGATTCCTCCTTGCCGGAAAGTCGTGCGACGACATTCCAGATCTTCCGAATCCGGTAATCCATCATAATGGAAAAGCGAACTTCTGATGGCCCGGGCCCGGTGTGATAAGGCAGTGGCAGGGCACCCTGCCACCCTTCAGGCACATTCTGCCCGCCCATGGCATCAAATATGGGCTTGGCTGCATCATAACTGATTGGCAGCGATGGGATTGCTGCAAAATAGTCGTTTCGTTTAAACCCCGAAAGTTTCTCCCATTCGGGCACAAGAAGCGGGTCGAGTGTAAAGCCGTTAAGCGGGTCGAATGGCAGACGCTGAACGCCGGCAATGCTGGGCCGCCCGGGTGTGGTGGGGTCGCCGGGCCCAAGTGAGAGGAATTGCACGCTACCCCGCTGAATGGCCGGGGCTGGTCGATACGGGCCTGCCGGGTAAAAGTCACCTTTGGCATAACCATCTTCGGCCGGGTCAGAAAAGATAAGCACGCCCCTGGCACCGCGTTTTTGAGCTTCTCGCACCTTCAGGCCACGAAAGAGTTTACCGTATCGCACAAGCACAATCCGGTCACGCACTTCCACACCCATTCCTGCCAGTGTTTCAAAATCTTCGGGGCGGCCGTAATTGGCGTAAACAACCTGCCCTTCAGCCACGCCCGAAGCACCGTAACCATTAAAAGCCGGGAAGGCATCTGGCGAGGCTGAGTCCTTGTCGCCCGGCCAAGCCACCTCGGTTACGGCAAGCGGCATGGCGTTGGGCCTGATGATTTCAAGCGAAGGGTTACGGCGACCGGTCACCGGATCAAGTGCCGCCTGTGGGTAATTCAGCAGCACTTCATACTCAACCAGTTCGGCGGCCCACCCCCAGCTTTTGAGTTTGTCTCGTACATATTCGGCGGTTTTGAGATCTGCCGGAGTGCCAGCCACATGGGGCTCTTCGGTCAGGGTGCGAAGCATGCCACGCAGGCTGCCGGGTGTCACGGCAGATTGAGCCTGCCGTATGAGTTGATCAATTTTTGAAATTTCCTGGGCCAGCGTTATGCCCGTCACGCATGACAAAAACCCGATAACCCAAAATTTCATTATGATCTGTCGCATGATGTGCCACCTGATGACCAACGAGATTGAAAACGTAGATTGCCGTTGGAATGGAGATGAAAGGCCTGACTAAAGGCTATTCCAGCTACAAAATAGCGGCTTCAAAGCCAAAGCGAAACAGAT
>JBJTRR010000877.1:0-10336 GCA_046076185.1 bacterium
CTGGCGAGGTTCCGATCGCGGCACTCCTGATTCTTGAAGATGGTTCCATTTTTGAATCATACAACCAGATAGAAGCCACCGGCGACCCGACGGCCCATGCCGAGAGGCTCGTTATCAGTGAAGCTTCAAAAAAATTTGGTAGGCATTCTCTAGCCAATTCCACGCTTTATGTAAATCTTGAACCATGCCCAATGTGTGCCGGGGCCATGGTTCAGGCCCGGGTTGGTCGTCTTTGTTTTGCAGCCCGGGATGAGCGATACGGGGGTTGTCGAAGTATTTATCGAATCACTGACGACCCGAGGCTGAATCATCGACTCACCATCACAGAAGGCATCCTCAGGGATGAGTCAATCTTGCTGCTCAAAGGTTTTTTCGAACAGCGAAGGTTGCACTCAGACGATCAGATCGTATAATGAGTTAATCCGGAGGGGTGCCTGAGTGGTTGAAAGGGCCGGTTTCGAAAACCGGTGTACGGTTTGCTCCGTACCGAGGGTTCGAATCCCTCCTCCTCCGCTTTGTTCCGCAATGCTCTGCATCGACTGGCTGACTCTCAATGATTAATGCCTCAATTCTGCCGCTTTTAACAGCTGCACTTGCTGCTGCAACCAGTTGTTTCTTTTCATTCGCCAGTCAGCCTTTGCTATTCAAATTATTAACAGCCGTCAGCCTTGCCCTGATCGTTGCCACACCGCTGGTCAAGTCACTGATTCGCAAGCCCAAAGCTGAAACAACAGAACCTGCCGCCAGCGAATCACGCATTTATCAGGGGCTTTCAAGTGTCGCCTCGCTGACACTCAGCCTTCTTTCATGTGCTCTCCTCGCTCTTGTTCTCGTCACACCTGTGCGTTGGCCCGCCGCCGTTGCCTTCGGTCTGGCCATGGTGAACGTCTCGTTAAAAAATCCCTCAGCTTCACCCCTTAAAGATTTACTGACGGCTTTAGTGGCCATGTTCTGTGTCTGGCCGCTGGCACCGGAACTAACCCAGCGAGTGGAAACCCGTTCGCAGATCTACCTGAGCCAACTGGTCAGCGATCGCCTGGACAGCCGCGAAATCCTCAACTTTCCCTCTGGCACAACCATAGAGATGGAAAAGGGGAATGTGCCGATCACTCGCTCTGGCGGCCATCTTTCCGGTTTACGGTCATGGGTTCTCGCAGCCTGTGCCACAGCCATGCTGATGAATCGCGGGCCTGTTCACACATCGCTCCTGGCACTGTCAGGGTATTTCTGGGCACTTTTTTCCAATGCACTCTGGTTTTTTGGCCGGTCTGTTGCACTCTCTGGAACGGCTGGCCTGCTTGATGGTCTATGGGCTTCAGTAGCCGCTGTCTGTCTCGCAACACTCATTTTGATTCTCAGTTCTGATCAACTCTTATTAGTGTTGGGGCTTCTAAACCCCCTCATGTGGATCAGACGCGACAGAAAAAATATGGAAGGCGAAAACGCTTCTCCCGATGCCGGGCCCACGCTTGAAGCCCCTGCAGAGAAACCGCCGGTCAGTATTCCTGTTGCTGCCTTCTGGTTAGTCTCAGCCTGTTGCCTGGGTATTGCTGCGTTTGATTCCTTCAAAGTCATGGGTAAGTCGTCTGCCAGGTTGGCGGTATCAACAAAATGGCAGAATTATCAGGTTCCCGGCAAAGCATCGAGCTGGCCTGAACGCATTGGCCGATGGTCGCAGCTGAAAGAGCCTTTGATTGGTGCAGCAGCGCCGGTGGCTTTTGCCCCCGAGACAAAAATCATCTCCGACACATATGCGTTCAATAATAAAATTGTGCGTGTTTCATGGCTTGGCCCTGTCTGGTCGTGGCAAGACCGATTTCAGGACTACATGCATCAGGGCTGGAAAGTCGGTAATGCCCGAATAGTCAGTGAAACGGCCAATAACAAACCTTACATGGTGGTTGATTTGTCTCAGCCCACTGGTGAAAGGGCCAAACTGGTTTACCTGATTCAGACCACCGATGGCAAAACAACCCTCGAACCAAACATTCGCAGCATCCCGCGCACGGCAGGGTTTCATTTTCTGCAAAGTCTCTTCCTTCGCGGTTCGGGCTCAACACCTGACTATATAACCGAACTGTTCCTGCAATCTTATGCAATCCTTAAAGACGATGATCTGCAATCGCTTGACGAGATTGCCACTGGTGTCTTCACCCGCGCCCTGCCCGATGAATTGAAATAAATTCATTGGCTGCAGCGGCTTAATCATCGCTTTTTGCAAAATAATTAGCATGTAACTTCGGCGTCAGCATACGCAGGGATAGAGATTTTGCGATTGTAAAACGTATAATAAATTTAAGTAAGGCTCTCATTCAGAATGGCTGAAACCTGACACCTGCTCTACACAGGCAATCACCTAACCCTGGCAGTCTCAAAGGAATAATTCGGGCAAACTGATGAATTACGATGATCAATTCTCAGGCCACGACCCGCATACCGCCCCAGATGGTTGGCAGGAACCGCACGAAGAAGATGATTTTGAAATCGCCAGCGAAACTGGCATGGAATCAGAACAATCGCGCGGAATTTTAAGATCCGTCAAATTATTTTTGCATTCTATTACAGGAAAAATCAGTAAAAAAACCGATCATCTAAATGATTCCAGCTTTGGTGATTCAGCCGGATTTGAAATTAGCCCGAAAGGCGCCACATTCAGTGAGGCTGATGACTTCCAGGAAGATTCCCGCGATTTTGAAATCGCCAGTAGCACTTCCGGCAACCAGTCAGGCCCGGCATCAAATGCCGATGACGATTACGCTATTGCCAGCAAATCAGGCACTGCTCTATTTTCAGATATCGACGAGCAATCGCCCGATTCAATGGTCAGCATCGAGCCACCGCAGGACGATTTTGTCGTACTGAGCGATAAAAAATCGTCACAGATTTTATTTCATGAACACATAACGGTCGATCAGGTTGAAATAATTCGTGACGAGTTCGAAATTGCCGAGAATTCAAAGTTTTCCACCAACGAAACCGCAGGCGTTGACGAGTCGGAATTTACCAGTCAATCCGCCGGGGAATCACCTTTTGATGACTTCGGTACGGATGATCCGGAACGCCAGAAGTTAAGATCTGTTCTGCAGGAACAGTTGTCCGAATTCATGGCCAACATGGACAAAGTCCATGATGATTTTCAGGATGACGGCCCAGGCATGCCTGCAGGAATGACAGGCAAGGAAGATGGCCTGACAGCAGCCTCCGTCAGCGACCAGCGACCAAGCTTCGTTCCGTTAATTGCTTCAGGATTTTTAAGAATTTTCAAGTGGCTCACCAAACTCCCGCTACGAGCATTATCCGACAGTGGCCCCTTATCCGAATCAAAAAGAAGCCGAATCGAGCCCCTTTTCCTGGGCCTTCCCGCACTTTGCCTTCTGGTCTCCATCTATCTGACCCAAATTCGATTCCAGACAAAAAATCTGCTCTCCGAATCTGCGAAATACTCAAAACTCACAAGCCAGAAACTGAAATCCGGCGATTTTCAGGCCGCTTTGCTGGCTGCCAGTCAACTCTGCAGCAAATCCAAAACACCGGCTAATCTCTGGCGGCTTTCTGAAGTACTGCTCACATCAAAACAGCAAGCCGGGCAATCCAGAGCGATCGAATTGATTCGCTCTCTGGCCGCCCCTGAAAACGGCGATTTCGCAGACGCTCATCTCTTCCTGGCCAGAAAAGCCTGGAATTCTGAAGCGATGAAAGTCGAAGAAGTTCCGGGATTGCTCAATCAGGTGAAATTCCACCTCCGCAGCGGCCTTACCGCCGAACCAAATCGGGTTGATCTGTTGGAAATGCTGCTCGACCTGCTCATGACAACCGGTGAATTCCCCGAGGTGATCCGTCTGGCCACCCCCCGGCTTGAGACATGGCCAACCGGCTATTACTATCTGGCCAGAGTTGCTTTCAAGCAGGGCGACCGGCTTAATCAGGAAATTTACGCCAAATTCATTGTCAATCGTTATGAAAGCCTCTCCGGCGTCATTGCCGAAAGCACGGAAGACCGTGAAAGATACCTGATCTGTCTGGCCCTTTCCGGGCAGTGGTCAAAAGCCGAACCTCTGCTTAACGACTGGCTGCGCGAACTCGATGGCGAAAAAACAGTCGTTTTCTGGAAAAACCGATTTCTGGCGATCAAGGCCCTGAGCCTTCTGGAAGCAAAGCCGGCAGATTATCAGTCGGTTGTGGATGATGTCATTAACGCCATAGCAAAATCGCCGGATAATCAGGAACTCTGGAACGCTCTGACACGCTTCGCCGACAAAAAATCGCCTCTCTCCGACCAATTCTATCGTGAGGGAATCAGGCTCATCGGCCAGAATAAGAAAGTCCTTGATTCAACGGAACTGATGATCTGGGGCAAGCTTGCTCGCAAGAAAAACGAGCCGATTGTCTCCCGCGAATTACTGGAAGAATCGGTGCGACGTAACCCCGAAAATCTCATTGCAACCAATAATCTGGCCAACCTGCTCTACAAAATTGAGCCTAAAGATCCGGCCAGGGCCCTGAAACTCATTGATAAAGTCGTTCAGTCCGAGCCTGACAACCTGATTTTCATTGAAACCAGGGGGCAGATCCTGGCCGCTCTTGGCCAGGACAACCAGGCCATCAGCGACCTCACCCGCAGCCTTTCAGCATTTCCTGAAGTTGGCGAAATCCATGAAACGCTCATCCGCCTTTACCGCAAAAATGGCCAGACGGATCTCGCAAGGATTCATGAAAAAAGGCTGCGGGAAATTGCTGAGAAGCTGCAGAAACAATTGGAAGACCAACAGTCACGAAAGCCTGATTCAGGTAAAGTAAAACAGTAATATCGATTGAAATCCGGGATATGTCTCAGCGCAGCCGTAGAAACCGCAAACGTAGCTTCTGGAGCATCTTCTATCGCAGCGATTCGCAAGGCTCGCGAATCACGGGCAACCGTTCATATTCCGTTGGTTCTGGTGATGTTAAACCCAGAAAGTCATTGAAAGACCGCTGGAAGCAATTAAAAAAACGGTTGAATGCCGCACGAAACACGGAACTGGCAGGCTCGCGAAATTCCAAAACATGGGGCTTTTCATTCAAAAAAATCCAGCGAATTCTTTCGGCAAATTCGTTTGATGCAAATTCTCAGGAAAATCGCAGAAAGAAATCAGTCAAATCCAATAAGTATTTGAAATTTATTAAAACTCATGGCGCATCGGTTCTGCTGATCATTCCATGCCTGATTGCAATGTTTTATGTAACTTTTATCGTCGTTTCGTCGTTACCACAAAATTCCTCAATAAATTCAGCTTACACAAGTCAATTTGATTCTGCCATTGCTGAAAAGAACAGCCGCTTTGCTGAGCTGCTAGTCAAAAAACAGGCCGGCAAGACTTCATTTCCTGACAAATCTTTACTCATTGATTACGCAAGATTTCATGAAATGGCAGGTCATCCATTCATTACCAGACAAATTTACCAGACTCTCGCCTTCGATACAGCCAATAATTATGGAGTGGCCACACTTTTTATCGCAAAACAATATCTTTCGGAAAATAATCAGACAAATGTAATGAAATTAACTCTGGAGAGATTGCTGCTTCGTGCCATGGCCGATAAATCGGTCGAATCTGATGTCAGGCTTGAGCTAGGCACTTTTTATCGAAAAAATGGTCGCCTTAACGATGCAGCCCGAATTCTTGATCCCCTTCGCGAAAATGAATCGGGTGCTATTGCAATCGCTTTGGTTTGGAATGACCAGAAAAAACAAGGCGAAATTGAAATTCTATTGAGCCCATTTATTGCAAAATGGCAGCAGTTGCTGCAGAAACCGGCCATATCGACCGAATTTGAAATGGCCCTTATGGGGCTGGCGATGACAAAAAATGAAAAACCTGTGATTGAAACACTCAATAAATCATCAGCCACTATTCCACTGGCCAGACGCAAAGAACTCACTGAATTTTCAATGAAATGCTGGATGGAACGCCTTCTTCGTGAAGGGCCCCGTGCCTATGCTGAAATTCTCACGCTGATTAACACTTACCAGCCTGAATTACCCTGCTCAATCATCTGGTTCAGACCTTTAATGCAAATCGGTATTTCTGATACCCCTTTAAATAGAGATGCATTAAGCCTGTGTGATAATTTGATTCAAAAATCGGCCTGCAGCGCCGATGATTTATTTGAAGTTCTCCGTGAAATAAAAAGCTGGGGCGATTTGAAACAGGCTGAAAAAATTGCAGATGTCATTTTCGAAAAATATCCGGATCAGGTCACCAAGATTTTGAAATCGGCCACTGAATTTGACCAGATAGAACCAAAAAACACCCGTAAAGCCCTCGAAATTCTCGACCGACTCGTTCGGCAAAAACCAGAAAATGCAAACGCCCGTGAAGCCCGTGCCGAACTTCGACTGCAAAACAATCTCGTCTCTGAAGCCATCACTGATCTGCTTGCCACTTCATCTGTCAATCAAATCTACCCTGAGTTTCATTTACGACTTGCCTCGCTCTATCGCAAAATCAAGGACGAAGCCAATGCTCTGATTCATGAAGAACTTGCATCGGAATTGACATTGCCTGAATCGCCAAAGAACTCGAAATAATCATGGCTGAATTTCAACACCACATTTTCATTTGTGAAAATTTCAGAAACGACGACCACCCGCGTGGTTCGTGCGGCAAAATGGGCTCAAAGTCACTTCGAGACCTTTTGAAATCTGCTATCAATAACCATAAAAATACAATCGCAGGCCCTGTTCGTTTCAACACTGCCGGTTGTCTCGATCAGTGCGAACACGGGCCAGTTGCGGTGATCTATCCTCAGGGCATCTGGTATGGAAACGTAAAACCGGAAGACTGCGAGCGTATCGTCACTGATACAATCGTAAAGGGCCAGATGATCGACGATCTCGTCATCGCCCCGGAATGCCTGAACAATCCCGGCTGCCCTCATCGCCAGAAAAGTTAAACATTTAATGTCAGAAAAACCCCCTCTACTAACCACAATCGAAGAATGCCGTGCCTGGTCGCGCAACACACGCCAGTCAGGCAGTCTTGGCTTTGTGCCGACCATGGGTGCCCTGCACCAGGGCCACGCCCAGCTTATGATTGAAGCCGGACAACAGTGCAACCACGTCGCCGCTTCCATCTATGTCAACCCCACGCAATTCGGCCCCAACGAAGACCTTGCCCGATACCCCCGCACGCTCGATGCCGACCTTGATCTCTGTGCCAGTGTCGGTGTCAAAGCCGTCTTTTTCCCGACCGACCTGATGATGTATCCCAATGGCCGGAATCATTTTACGGCCGTTGAAGTCCCTGGCCTGACAACCATTTTCGAGGGCGCCAGTCGGCCCGGGCATTTCACCGGCGTGGCTACGGTAGTGACCAAACTCTTTGGAATCATGCAGCCTGACATCGCTTTTTTCGGCCAGAAAGATTTTCAGCAATGGCTTGTGATCAGACGAATGACCGCCGACCTCAACCTGCCCGTGGCGCTGCGGCGGGTTGACACTGTGCGTGAAGCCGATGGCCTGGCCATGAGCAGTCGAAATCGCTACCTGACAACCGACCAACGCGCCACGGCACTTGCCTTGAGCCGGGCCCTGTTCGCCGCCAAATCAGCCGTTGAGCAAGGCGAAAGGCTGGTAAAAAACCTTGAACTCTTGATGATATCGACCCTTACAGCGACCCCTGGGCTGGAATTGGACTATGCCCGCATCGTTGATGCGGATAATCTAGGTGCTATTGAAAAGATCGATCCTGCAAAGCCTGAATCGGCTGTTGCACTGGTCGCGGCCAGGGTCGGCACCACCCGCCTGATCGACAACATCCTGCTGGCATGAACTAAATTATGCCATCCCATAGAGATACCAAAACAAATACTCGTCCATGACGCTGAAGATTCTCAAAGCCAAACTGCACCAGGCCACTGTCACGGCAGGCCATCTCACCTACCATGGAAGCCTGACACTCGACCCTGAACTTATGGAAGTCGTGGGCCTTCTGCCTTATGAATCGATCATCGTGAGCAATCTCGCAACAGGTTTACGCGGCGAGACTTACGTCATACCTGGTAAGCGGGGCGAACGTCAGGTCGAACTCAATGGTGCCATGGCCAGGCTGGGCACCACTGGCGACCGGCTGATCATCATGGCCTTTGCCCAGCTTGACCCATCAGAAATTGCTGGCCACCGGCCACTTGTGGCCATTCTGAATCGACAGAACGAAATTGTAGAAATGCCCGAATATCCGCCGGTCGGCCCTGTGCCTGAATCGTCGGTCGCTTCCAACGGGAATATCTGAAAATCCAGAGGGCAAGTCATGCGGCCAATTCTCTTTGAACTACCAGGCGGTTTTAAGATCTTCGGCTACGGCCTGATGCTCTTTTTTGCCTATCTGGCCAGTATCAACATGACAGCCTGGCGGGCCCGGAAGGGCCACCTGAACCCCGCCTTTGCATTTGACATGGCCACATGGCTCTTCATCGGCGGTCTGGTCGGTGCCAGGGCATTCTTCGTCATCCAGTATCGCCGCAATTTCCACAGTTTTTTTGATATTTTCAAAATCTGGGAAGGCGGCATCGTCTTCTACGGCAGCCTGATCGGCGGCACAATTGCCCTGCTCCTTTTCTGGTACTTTTACCGATTTCCGTTCCTGCCCATGGCCGACGCCATAGCCCCGGCTATCTGTATTGGCATGGCTATTGGTCGATTTGGCTGCTTTCTCAACGGCTGTTGCTATGGCGACAGGTGCGACCTGCCCTGGGCCGTCGCTTTTCCTTCGGTGGCCGCACCCTATAAAGATCAACTGGCCCGTGGGCTCATTCCGCCCACGGCAACTCATTCGCTGCCATTGCATCCTACTCAGCTTTATTCCACGATCGACGGTCTGGTTCTGCTCGGCGTGGTGCTGGCTTACTGGCCGCACCGCAAGGCTGATGGCCAGGCGATGGCCCTCTATTTCCTGCTTTATGCCATCACAAGATTTCTGGTTGAAGAACTGCGAAACGATGAATTAGCCCAATATCTCGGCATGACGATTTCGCAGATGATCAGCGTAGGTGTTTTCGCCGTTGGCATTTTCTTCTGGGTTATTTCTAACAAATTCGGCCGGCCGCTTTATGTTGAAACGCATCCGCCCTTTGAAGGCACCAGCACGGCCTGAAATCAGGCCATTTCAGGTGTCATATTGCAGATCTTCCACATTCAAGACGCGAATACCAGACTTCAACTTCTCCAGCGTCATCTCTTCTGTGGCGTTAAAGTGCAGAAACGTCGGGAACGGATCGGTGCCATCGATAATGATTTGCCGATGGTTCGGTACCTGAAAACCATCGTCGCAAGGCTGGTGGCCAGTGATCAACCAGTCTGTGCCCACCATTCCGGCAAAGCGGTCAATGGTTTCTGCCGAGTTGTCGCGGCCCCATGTCACCGCATAGACAGCCCCACCCCTGGCCATGTCCTGATCTGTCCATGAACTGGCCTGAAAAATACCGGGGTCAAATGTCTCGAGCCAATAGCCATCAGGAATGGTGTGCACCATCATCACGCTGTTAGGTGTGCGCACGGCCAGCGGAAAGGCCCGGAAAAGCTCGCGATAGGCCACGATAATCTCGTCAGCATAAGTGCCATAAGCAGTTTGCACGCCAACATGATAAAGCGCATTGAGCGGCGTGCCGTTTTTGGCAATCGCCCGGCCCGTGATTTCGGAAAGCTCATGGTTCCCCAGAATCACATGCACCCGGCGTGCATACTGGCATTTCAGGGCACAGACGATATCAACCAACTGGTGCGAACGGTCGCCCCCATCGTTGGGATACATTCTCGGGCCGTGGATCAATTCCTGCAAAACCAGATGCCGCTTTTTGTTTTGGTCAAGCTGGGCATATTCAAGAATCCTTTGCAGGGCAGGCACATTGCCATGCAGGTCGCCCACCACCACCACATCGTCCACATCGTCAAGAATGACTTCTGACCCTGCACGCCCGGGCGCTTCGCGAAAAATACGCGTAGCCTGTTTGATGGAAGCGAGCACTTTAAGTGGGTCGGGCATGGTCTGAACCGTTCAGTTAAACTGACAGGGCATTCGTCTAATTAAATATACAGAATCAATGAGATGAATGTGAAATCGCCAAAGAAAGAAATCGGGGCCGACTTGCGCCAGCCCCATGAAAATTTTCTCTCACCAGCGATCCGTCAATTACTCTCGACTCTGAATCAATTCGCCGCCATCACGAGTGATCATTGCCTTCAGCGTTTCCCTAGGCATCATCCGGCTGAAAAACCGCACTGATCCATCAGCCATTGAGGCGTTATAAACACCCACATGCTTCGAACCAACCATCGCAGTAGGGTCATTCGGGTTGAAGT
>JBJTRR010000878.1:0-1541 GCA_046076185.1 bacterium
ACCATTGGCATGTATGCCACTACCTGATTTCGGTTGAATCAATGGCAAATAATCGACCGGATATGGGTGCATTCGGTCTGGTTGATTTTAGAGGCCTTCATGAAATCATCATTTGACATTCATTTTTCAGTTTTGCCAGGATGATTTGATACTGGAAACAGCAAAAGATCAGTGCCGGGAATCATCAGATGCAAATGCAATTCGGGCGGGTTTTGTGGTTTTTGCTGCTGGCAAATATGCCTGCAATTTCATTTGGGCAGGTGACATTATTGAAAGATCTGGTTATTTCTGGCAAAACCAAGGATAAATCGGGCGATAAAGGCAATCTGGAAGACGGCACGCCGGCGGACCAACTGGGCGGGCCTTCAGGCATGGTCTGGGCGGGGCAGGGGCTGCGGTATCTGTGGCTTTCAGACAGAGGCCCGAAGGATGGGGCAACGAGCCACACGCCGCGATATCATGTGGTTGACCTTGAAAAGATCAGCTCTTCTGATTTTCAATTTAAAATTGAAAAAACCGTGAAATTAAAGGCAGAAGACGGCAGACCGCTGACAGGCAGGGCAACGGCTTTTGACAAAAGTCATCCGGAAAAATCACTGCGATTTGATGCCGAGGGAATTGCCTTGTGGGAAGGCAAAACGATTATTTCAGATGAATATGGCCCGGCGATTCGGGTTTTTGACGACAATGGTAAAACCATGGCCGACTGGCCTGTGCCTGATCGATTCAAGGTTCGCAGCCCGAGTGGCGATGAAGCGGAAGAGCTGGCAAAAAACAAGACGGGGCGGCAGCCAAATGCTGGTTTTGAAGGGCTTTGTACCGATGGCAATGGCGGCCTTCTGGCCATTTTGCAACGGCCTCTTCTGCAGGATGGCGGCGTGGATTCAGCCGGCAAGCGGGTGGGCACCAATGTGCGAATTCTGAACATGTGCGGGCCGAATTGCAAGCCGCGCGAGCTGGTTTACACGCTTGATGACAAAGCCAATGGCATCAGCGAGATTTGTCATCTGGAAGGTGCGAAATTTCTGGCGATTGAACGCGATGGCAAGGAAGGCAAATTCAAGAAGGTCATGATATTTGATATTTCGGCGGCGACCGATGTGTCAAATGTCGAAAGATTGCCTGAAAAAGGCTTGCCCAGTGGTATTATACCTGTAAGAAAGAGGGTGCTTATTGACCTGCTTGACCCGAAATATGGGCTGACCGGTAAAAAATTTCCTGAAAAGATTGAAGGGTTAGCCAAAGGGCCAGATACCGGAAATGGCCAAAAGACTGTCTTTGTGGCAACAGACAACGACTTTGAGACAGATGAACCCATTCGTATCTGGTGGTTTGCCATTTCCCCGGACAAATGGAATTTTTAATTCGGGCTACCGGGTTTTGTCAGATCGGCCGTCAGGCTTGTGAGCAGGTCATTCAGGGCCAGGTCGTTCTGGCGGCCATCGTGCATCTGACGAATGGCGTGGCGAATGGTGGCAGGGTCACGGTCGCCGAAGAACTGCGAGATTTTTTCGCGGGAAAGGCCGGTCAGCTGGTCGGCC
>JBJTRR010000879.1:0-3131 GCA_046076185.1 bacterium
GGGTTTTACAGAAAGTCAAGGAGCTGGCGGGTCAGGGTTAGTCCTGATTTCTCATCTGCCGCATGCAGCAGGCTTTGTATTTTTTACCAGAGCCGCAGGGGCAAGGGTCGTTGCGGCCGACCTTCTGGCCTGAGCGGCGGACGGGTTCTTTTCGTTTATCGGCTGGTTCAGTGGAGTTAGTTGAGACTTCTCCGGCGGAGTCGTCGTAGGCTGAGGGGGCTTCAGCGTGGATGGTCTGGGCCTGTTTGAGGGCACGTTCGGTGGCCAGAGAGCCGAGGAAGTTGGGGTCGAACTGTTCCATGCGGAAGACGAGGTCGGTGACTTTGTCGCCCACGCCGTCCCACATTTCCTGGAAGATTCGCAGGCCTTCCCGCTTATATTCGACCTTGGGGTCAACCTGGGCATAGCCACGCAGGCCGACCGAGCTGCGGAGATGATCCATAGTGCGGAGGTGTTCCATCCACGAACCGTCGAGGATGTGCAGAAGCACAACTTTTTCAAGCTGGCGCATTTCGGGGCGGAAGTCTTCGTCAAGCTTGTTCTGGATCTGGTCTAAAAGCTCGACAGAGCCCATTTTGGCCACTTCGGCGGTGTCGAGTTCAAGGCCCAGCAAGGTGCGGGCTTTCTCAACAACCTGGCTAATGACCGGGGGCTGTGCCTCTTCACGCATACGCTTGCCACGGCCGACTTTAACGAAGGCCCGGCTGGCGGTGTCCATGAGTTGGGTGGAGATTTTGCCGCCTTCGTAATGTTCGGCGGCCAGGCGAAGGGCATGGGTGATGACTTCTTCACGCGTGCCCGACTGGACAACCTGCGGGTTGAGGGTGACGCCGTATTGTTCGTCAAACCAGGCGGCAAAGCCTTCGCGGTCGTAATTGGCCGGGCTGCCGGGGGTGGGGTTGCGGAAGAACGTGGCGGCGTTGACATGCACCGGGAAGTGGGCATCCCACGAGTCGTAAAGCTGTCGCATGGCGGCCTTTGCGGCCGTAATCACTTCGGCCTGGGTCTTGCCTTCCCAGATGGCTGCGTCTGACTCAATACCAAATTTATGATGCAACCAGCCGATGAAGCTGAGCAGGCCCCACTTGGGCGTGAGGAATTCACTACCGGCCGAGAGGTCGATCTCTTCAATGGCAGGGCGAATTTTTGCCAGCATGGTTTCGCGAATGTCGCCACGCACTTCGTGCGGGGCGCCGTCGCGTGGCACCATGCGGGTCAGGTCGCGTTCCTTAAATTCCACGCCATATCGGGCTTTTACCCAGTTGCCCAGGGCCAGAATGTTCCAGTCGGAAAATTCTCCATCGGCGGGCAGGTGCTCTTCAATGGCTTCGTCAAGCTGTGGCTCGGCCTGCTGCGTGGCACGCAGCCTGGCCAGTTCGACGGCTCCGTCAAAGAGGATATTGCGGAATTCCTTCACCGAGAATTCGCCGCCGAGCCTTGGGCCGGCCCATTCGGTGAAGCTAGAGACGCCGTAATCGGGGTCGAGGAAGAGTTTTACGGCTGATTCAACCTGACGGTCGATCATGTCAAGAATGGCCAGCTTGGGGGCACTGTTTTCAAGCAGGCCCTGGCGGAAGCCATAGACTCGCTTACGCTGTTCGTCCATGACTTCGTCATATTCCAGCAAGTTCTTGCGGATGTCGAAGTTGCGCTCTTCCATCTTCTTCTGGTTGGCTTCGATCCGGCGTGAGACCATCGAGCTTTCAATGGCGTCGTTTTCCTGCATGCCAATCAGCTTGCTGGAAAGCACATTCTTGAGCCATTCGCCGCCGAATTTGCGCATCAGGTCGTCTTCCAGCGAGAGGAAGAAGCGGCTTGAGCCGGGGTCGCCCTGGCGGCCAGCTCGGCCGCGAAGCTGATTGTCAATACGGCGGCTTTCGTGCCTTTCAGTGCCGATGATGTGCAGCCCGCCCAGCTCGGCCACTTCGCGGCCTTCGGCCTTCATCGTTGGCTCATACTTCATCACCGTGGCCCGCCAGACTTCTGGCGGCACTTCCAGACGTGTGGGATAGAGAATCCGCCCGTCTTCGTTTTTCAGCACTTTCAGGTCGGCCCAGGCCATGAATTCCGGGTTACCACCCAGAATGATGTCGGTTCCGCGGCCGGCCATGTTTGTGGCGATGGTTACGGCCGCCTTGCGACCGGCCTGGGCGACGATTTCGGCTTCGCGTTCGTGATATTTGGCGTTCAGCACCTGGTGCGTTATGCCGTGCATTTTCAGCACTTCGCCCAGATATTCCGATTTTTCGATCGACGTGGTGCCCACAAGGATCGGCCGCTCTTTGCCATGAATTTCGCGAATTTCACTGACAATATTGTTGAACTTTTCGCCTTCGCTGCAATAAATGACGTCAGGGAAATTGACTCGCTGAAGGCCGCGATTGGTTGGAATCGCGATGACATCAAGATCATAAACCTTCATGAATTCGTTGGCTTCGGTCATGGCCGTGCCAGTCATTCCCGAAAGCTTGTTGTAAAGCTTGAAGAAGTTCTGCAGGGTGATCGTCGCCAGGGTCTGGTTCTCGGCCTTGATCTGCACCCGCTCTTTGGCCTCAACGGCCTGGTGCAGGCCGTCAGACCATTGCCGCCCCTGCATCAGGCGGCCGGTGAATTCATCGACGATAATAATTTCGCCCTTCATTACCACATATTCGCGGTCGCGTCTGTAGAGATAGTGTGCCTTCAGGGCATTGTCAATCAGGTGGGGCCAGTCCATATTGCCCAGAGTGTAGAAACTCTCGACACCGGCCAGTTTTTCGGCCTCTCGCACGCCTGTGTCATTCAGGTGGCAGGTGCGTTCTTTTTCCTTGATTTCAAAATGTTCGCCCACTTTAAGCTGGCGGGCGACCTTGTCGGCCTCAACATAGCGCGTAACGTCGTCGTCGGCCGGGCCCGAGATGATCAGCGGCGTGCGGGCTTCGTCGATGAGGATTGAGTCCACTTCGTCGATAATCGCATAGTTCAGGTTGCCCTGGCTTTGCTGGTCGCGCGTCGGCTTCATGTTGTCGCGCAGGTAGTCGAAGCCGAATTCGTTGTTGGTGCCGTAGGTGATGTCGCGGTTGTAAATATCGCGGCGTTCGGTCGATTCCATGTCAGACTGAATGGCGCCGACTGTCAGGCCCAGCGACATA
>JBJTRR010000880.1:0-5202 GCA_046076185.1 bacterium
TTCCAGGGCCAGAGCTTTCATCCACAAATCGTGCAATTTTCCGTCCGGCACTCTTTTAGAACCGTAACCCGCCAGCCAGACTGGCTTCTCAGGTGTAATTACGGCTTTGGCTACCCCAGCTTTCCACACGGCTTCTTCTGCACCTTGCAATTGCAATTTTGCTGGAAAGAGAATCAGGGCAGAAATGATCATTCGAATGACATATTGCATTGAAATCATTATCCTTTTTGAAATCTGGCAGAGATGGTATCAAGGCCAACCATATCGGCCTTGCCAGCATTTTGATTGACAATTTCGCAGATTCGGCGAATGGTTTTCATTTCCGGATCAACTACGCCAAGACAAGATGGATGTGCCAGAAAGTCAAAAACAGCTCGATTCTCTATCGCCCATGCCAGACACATTTCAATAGTCTCAATAAACCATTCAAGCTGCCACTGGCCTGTTCGAAAAGCACCAATGTCGCTTATGGGGCTCATTGGAATTTCAATTAGCCCATCCTCATATTGAAATGGCTGACTTTGGTGCATGGCAGCAACAATTTCATTAATAATCTTTTCAGAGGGTTTCTCCACTGGTTTTGTGTAGGGATGTGCCGGATAGAGACTGCTGATCCACTGATATCCTAGCTGCTTGAGCATCTTGCGAACTTCCGGCTCCTGCTTCAATCCGCCATTAAAGCCACCAGGTGTTCGAAAGCCGTTTGCATCAATTCCAAGACGCGATTTCATCGCTATGCTGGTTAATTCAATGTTATCACGAATCGCCTCAGGCACGCTCATTCCACGCAAAAGCCATGGGGCTCGCTGAAATCGAAATTGCAGATCACTTGCATTCTTCGCTATTACATTAACATGATCATATGTATGATTACCAATTGGGTGGCCCAGTTTTACGATTTCCTTCAACCACGAAACATCGGCCTGCTCTAGCACACGACCAACCAGAAAGTAGTGCAGCTTACCGCCGTGCGAGCTGACCAGTTTCGCCGCATCGACCGAATATCTTTTTGCCTGTTCGTCAAGATTCCCTTTCTCAAAATCCCAGTGCATCGTTTCACGCGTGGGAAAGTTGCGGCTCATTTCCAGATCAAGCGTAATTGCAATCAATGCTTTGTCTGACTTAACTTTTGCAGACGATCCTGTCGCCAGGGCAAAACTACCAAATCCAGCAGCCGCAGACCTTAATACATTTCGGCGTGAATGCATTTCATTTTGAGATTTCATTTGGCAGGTTTTCCTTCAGACTGAAGATAAGCGAAAAGATCTCGCAACTGCTGCGGTGAAAGTTGCCGGTAAAGATCTTCAGGCATAAGAGACACGCCTGATTCCTGAATTTCTTCGATTTCAGCCTGCGCAATGACTGTCTGCGTATTTTTGGCATCAATCAGGGTCAGGCCCTTGTCGTCTCTGGATACAGGCAGTCCGGTCAATATCTGGCCAGACTTGGTATGCACCACCAGGCTGACATACTCCTTACGCACGACACTTGACGGGTCAACCAGACTGACCAGCAGAAATTCACGATCTTTTCGATTGGCTGATGTCAGATCAGGACCAATTTTCGCTCCCTCGCCAAAAAGCTGATGGCAATTGGCACAGTTTTTCTGAAAGATGCTGCGTCCTTCATTTACATTTCCGGCAAATGCACGCACATCATTATTCAGCCGCCGAACCTCAGCCAGTTTTTCTTCACGCGATGCCGCCTCAAGCCGGCCCCAGTGACGTGTCACGATGGCATTAAGTTCTTTGTCATGAAACAAAGCAACGCGGCGAATTTGATCAATCGGCGTTTCTAATGCCAATATCCGTTTATTCTCAACTGCCGAAAGCCACAATCTTGCACTCTCTGGCCTGGCCAGCAGAATGTCGCGAATTTTTGATTTCAATTCCGGATTTAATTTTGGGTCTGACCGATAAATCTCAATGAGACGCTGGGCAATCGACTGATCGTTTATCTGGGATAAAAGCTCAAGTGATGCTCTGCGGACATGATCATCCCCGCTTTTTTCAAAAAGCTGCACGCCAGGCGAAACCAGTTCCGGTTTTGCTGCCGACTTCAATAACCCAAGATTCCTGACAACCGCTTCTTTCGAGACATTCTCGCTAAATGCAATTTCGCGAGATCGGTTATATATTTCAGAAATACCAATGGAAATTCCCAATTCTGATAAAGTCTTGTCATCCTGGTTCAGTTTCCAGTCTTTTTGCATTATTAATGCAAGTTCATGATGATTCGGTTTTGCCTGCCATGATTGCATTTTATCCCCTGGCAGTTTCAACTGCTGAATTCCAGTCAGCACCGATGACCAGAGCATTTTCCGGCTTTCTAACGAAGGTGCCGCCTTGATGAGTTGAACAACACTGTTTAAACCCTCTTCCGAACCTTCCGCTGAGTAGCGTCTCACAAGCCTTGGCAAGAGAAACTGGCTGCCAAGCTTTGATTTCCAGAGCGATGGCCTAATAAACCGTTTCATCACTTCATCCCGGCCCGAAATGCTGTGCCGCTCGACCGCCCACCACCACTGTAGCGGTAAAAACGGGTCTGCATTATCCATATCACGATTGATATTGGCATTAATGATCGGAACTGCATATTTTGCAGGTAGCCGGGCCGCTGTGGAAGCCACCTGACCACGCACCCAGACATCTGTCTCCTGCTCGGCGAAATCATCAAGCCTGTGTGCCATTTTTTCGCTGATTTCACCAGAATCGCCCAAATATCTCAGTGTCCAGTAACGCACAGCGGGGAATGATGAATCTAACAGATCAAATGCAATTGTCTCATCAAACCTGCCAAGGCAATTAAGCGACCAAAGCGATTCCAGCGATTGCATTTCATTATTTTTCGCTTTTGCTGATTGTGATAAATCAGATATTAATTTTTCCATGCGTTGTTTTAATAACTTATCATTCATAACATTTTGGAACCGGCGAACCAGTTCCTGCCGGGCACGCCGCACCTGCCACTGGTTCTTGTGCAAATGCAATTTTATTAAATCATCATCATTGATTGCTGCAAAATCAGGTGTTTTCACATCGGCGACACCTTTAGATTTCAGCCTGTAAATCCGGCCGTTGGTCCGATCCCAGTCGGCGTCAGGGTCGGGGTGTGCGGTTCGGGCATCGTGCCAGTCAGAGAAATAGATTGCACCATCAGGCCCCGACGTAACATCTGTCGGGGCAAACCAGTTATCGCGGGCATCAACCAGTGAACCACCATGTTCTGTTCTCACAGTCGAACCAACATTCTCAATTTTATGCCAGTTCACACCATGGCCCAGCAAATCGCCGGCAATATAACGGCCAGAATATTCCGGCGGGAATGCCCCGCCCTGATACACCAGCCCGCCCACCGTGACATGCCCGCCCGTGAAATTGCGATGCTGGGCGTGGTCAAAATAACCATAGGCATGCGGGTTATGCAGCTCGCCATGCTTGCCGAACGACTTTATGTAATATCCACCCTGAACAGCATGCAGCAAGATATTACCACCCCAGTTGGTGCTGTAAAACAGGCGTCCCCGGGGGTCGAAATCAAGGCCCCAGCTATTACCGCCACCCTCGCAGAAAAGCTCGAACTTTTTGCTGACTGGATGATATCGCCAGACACCCTGCTGAAATTCAATGCCGCGAATATTGGCTGTGACCGTACTTCCCTGACACCCGTAAAGCCAGCCATCCGGGCCCCATGTCAGCGAATTGGCCACACTGTGTGCGTCTTCCATGCCAAAGCCCGTCAGCAATACTTCCGGGTCAGCATCAGGCACATCATCGCGGTTCTTATCAGGATAAAACAACAAATACGGTACATTCAGAACAAAAACGCCACCATGGCCAAATGCAATGCCACTTGTCAGATTAAGTCCTGTAACAAAGTCTTTGGAACGATCCATCCGGCCATCGCCGTTGGTATCTTCCAGAATGGTAATTCGGTCGGCACCCTTCGGGCCACGCGGCGGCGGATCGGGCACACGGTCATATTTCGTTCTTGAGAAACGGTCAACGGTTACGCGTTTCAGACCCTCCGGGTTTGGATACTGAAGGTATTGCACCACCCAAAGCCTGCCACGGTCGTCAAATTCAATGGCCACAGGCTGCCGCACAAGTGGTTCGGCGGCAACCAGTTCCACTTCAAAGCCCGTGGCCACCTGCATCTTCAGCGCTGCCTGTTCCGGCGCGTATCCCTGAGCCAGCAGCGTGTGAGTGATCGCTGAAAATACAATAGCAATTGCAATTCGGCGGATGAACTGACAAATCACGGTGGGCACTCCAGATGCAAATTCCAGGCGCAAGGCCCGGGCGACCCGCGGTGAATGGGCCACGGATGGACATCTTTTAAGCATGCCAGAAAAGTCAGTTTACCGCAACAGGGCAGTTTATCGGGCAGGCAAAAGGCTTTGAAGCCTGGCAAGATCTGCTTCGGTCAAATTGTTATTACGCTCATGGGCGATGGCATTCTGCCGCCTGGTTTCAATTTGGCCTCTTGTATCTGCAGACTTTGTCGCAATAAAAATAGCGTCGCGGCTGCATTTAGTCATGACCTGGATACCGTCCTTTTCGATTTTCCAGTTGACTTCATGAATGCCATCAGCATCAACACGAAAAACATCAACTGAGCCACGAAGCCAGTGCGGCAGTGGATAAAACTGATTAAATTCTCGTGGCCCGGCAAATTTAAATACATTTTCCTTTTCATCAGGTTGATATGCCAGGTCGTTGGCAAAAAGCACAGCGGCTTCTGGTGATACAATTGTTGATTGATCCCATTCTGGCTTGCCATCAGTTGATTTCGAGCGGTTAAAAAAGCCAGCGTCACCACTGATGTAATAGGGAGAGAGCATTTTAACTTCTCGCCCGATTCGCTGAATTGGCTCCCATGTATCTGGGAATTTCAATAGAGATTTCAGGCTTAAATTGAACCAGTAAAGCGAAGTAATCCGCGAACCCAGTGCATGCATGGCCTGAGATCTCAATTCATCAGGCGTGGGCGATCGCCTTGCCCGGCCACCACTACGAAAGCCGCCACCCCAGCCATCATGCGGCCCCTGGGCCCAGAAGGCCACCGGCATGGGGCGATTGATCTCGCGTAGAGACCGCGACATATCGCCGATGGACTCAAGCGGAGCACCCCAGGTGATTCGACGGCCATCCCAGCGGTCGTACTCCCGCCAACTGTCAGCGGCTGGTGCCACCACCCGAT
>JBJTRR010000881.1:0-7946 GCA_046076185.1 bacterium
CCCCTGCGAAAGGCCCTGCCGGTATTGCTGCTTCCAGACCTGGCCGCCGCGGTGCACTTCGGCTTCAAGCCATTCGGAAAGGGCGTTGACAACCGTCACCCCCACACCGTGCAGGCCGCCTGAAACCTTATAGGTGTTGTGGTCAAATTTGCCGCCGGCGTGTGGTGTTGTCAGCACCACTTCCAGGGCGCTGGTGCCGGTGTCGGCGTGAATGTCAACCGGGATGCCACGACCGTTGTCAAGAATGGAAACCGAGCCGTCCGGGAGAATGGCCACCCAGATTTCCGAGCAGTGCCCGGCCATGGCTTCGTCAATCGAATTGTCAACAACCTCATAAATCAGGTGGTGCAGGCCACGGGTTGTGGTGTCGCCAATATACATGCTCGGCCGAAGGCGAATCGCTTCAATTCCCTCAAGCCGTCGAATCGACGACGCATTGTAGCTGTTGCCACCTGATGGAACACTCGTATCGCTGGGGTTGTCTGATGACATATCGGCTGGTGCAACTCCATCAGGAGAAAAAAGCAGAGGGCTCGATCCATTCCCCGCCCTGAAATTCATTGATCATTGTATCATGTCGGAATGTTGAATTGCTTCAGTTATTTTCCACTTTTCCAAAGGTTTTTCCATCACTTTTCATCCAGACTTCCCAGCCTGAAGCGAATATCTGAAAGCCCGGCGCATGCCCCGCTCTGTTTGAGTGCCTTCAAAAGCACCGGTTTATAGAAATGAGTCAACTCGGAAAGCAGCGGCGAATTGCCCACGACAACATGCAGAACCCCGCGCCGCATCTGCCCCAGCCGGGTCATCGCTGCCTTTTGCGGGCCCAGCACTTCTTCCCAGGCTTTCTCAATGGCCGCCATGCCCAGCTTTCGGCCCAGCCCCTTTTCCACAAGCACGGCCTGCAGCACACTGGCCAGCGGCTTGGGCTCAAATCGCCGGCGGTTGGGGTCGTTCTGATAGGTTTTGGCCTCAGCCTGCATTTTCGCACGGGCTTCGCCCAGGCGTTTTAACTGCTGCGGTGTCAGGCCGGGCTGGGTCATGGGTTTGGGCTGCCGGTCAGGCGTCGCGGGTCAGTGGCATAACCACATAGTCGTAATTATCTTCGGTGTGGAAGAGTGCCGCTTTTTTGGAATTGACCAGATCGATCCAGATGGTGGTATTTTCTTCGATCGTCGAGAGGGCATCGACAAGATATCGCGGGTCGAACATGATCTCGACCGTCTGACCTTCGTAGGAAATTGGCATTTCCAGCTTGCTCTCGCCCACATCCGGCGACCGCGTAATCAAATTGAGCTGACCTGATTCAAACCGGAATTCCACGCCCCGGCTCTCTTCGCTGGTCACAATCATCGACTGCTGCACGCCCCGCAGCAGCTCGCCGCACTTCATTTCCACCCGGGCTTCATGGGCTGAGGGGAAAACGTCCTGATAACGCGGGAAGCGGCCTTCCACCAGCCGGGTGTGAATCATTGATCGCTCGGTGCGAACCACGGCGGCGTTGTTGTCAATAATGGCCAGGTGGGCCGGCAGGTCGTCCACCAGGTTGCGCTCAATCAGCTTCAGAGCCTTGACCGGAATCACCGGCGAGGCGCCGGGGGCCGGCAGCTCATTACCATGAAACTGGGCGGGGACTGTCATTTTGGCCAGCCGGCGGCCATCAGTGCCGACCATCGAGATTGATTTTTCGTCGAATTCCACCAGAACGCCGCCCAGGGCATAGCGGGTGCTTTCCAGGTCGGTCGCGAAGCTGGTGCGACGAATCAGCTTGCGAAGGTCAGAACCATCAATCACATGATAGCTTGCGGCCGAGAACGAAGGCACTTCAGGAAAGAGCGATGCATCTTCGGCCGGGAACGACCATTTGCCCTTCACGCCTTTGACTTCGACCTTTTCGCTGTTTGACTCGACTGCCAGATCAATCTCGGGGCTGAGCCGCAGCAGTGCCTGCATGCGCTGGGTGGGCAGAATGACGGCGCCCGGCTCATCAACCCGCACGCCTGAAACCATGTAGCGAATGCCCACTTCCAGGTCGGTTGCCATGAGAGTCGAGCCGGTCGAGTCAATCACCAGTTTGAGATTCTGCAGAATTGGCTTCGGGCTGCGTGCCGGGGCAACACCACTGACCATGCCGATCGCGGCAAGCATGCCTTCTCGATTGCAAAGCGACTTCATAGGGGAAACTCGTTTTCCTGAATTATCTTCCGCTCAAGCTTCAACTTGCCGGCCATGGCCCTTGATGGAGTGGCGGCCGGTTACGCCCTGATTCCATTCCGCACAGGGGCAGTGGCCTTGCCGCCCGCTGGACAGCCAAATGCCGGCGTGCTGTTCCGTTACACATTTCATCAGTTGCGACAAAAAGAGACATCCTGCAGTATTCTGAATCTTAACAAGCCCGTTCAGACAAAACAAGCCTGCCCGGCAGCCCGCTGGGCCCGCCCTGAAAAATGAGCCCGGCCATATCGAAACCATGACCATTCGGTTACCATGACTGGGGTGGTCAGGCTGAAGTGCGATTCCACTGAATCAGGATTACCGGGGTGATGGATCATACAGGCAGTCATCTGACAGAAGGCGTCCACCTGGGCGATTGTGTCGCGGGGCTGAAGGCCCTGCCCGATGGCTGCATTGACCTGGCCTTTGCCGACCCGCCTTTTAATATCGGCTATGACTATGACACCTACGACGACCGCCAGGACGACCTCGCTTATCTTGACTGGAGTGGCGAATGGATGGCCCAGCTTTATCGCGTGCTGAAGCCTTCAGGCGCGTTCTGGCTGGCCATTGGCGATGAATATGCCGCCGAGCTGAAGGTGAAGGCCCATCGCGAAATCGGCTTCGTGCCGCGAAGCTGGGTCATCTGGTATTACACTTTCGGCGTACACTGCAAGACGAAATTCACGCGGAGCCATGCCCACCTGCTTTACTTCGTGAAAGACCCGAAGAACCACACCTTTCGGCCCGAGACACTGCATGTGCCCTCGGCCCGGCAACTGATTTATAACGACAAACGCGCCAACCCGGCCGGCCGAATGCCCGACGACACCTGGATTTTGCGGCCGCAGGACGTGCCGGAAGGCTTCGGCCCTGAAAGCGACACCTGGTTTGTTTCTCGAGTGTGCGGCACTTTCAGCGAGCGAGCCGGCTGGCACGGCTGCCAGATGCCCGAACGCGTGCTGGCCCGGATCATCAACGCCTGCAGCCACGAGGGCCAGTGGGTGATCGACCCCTTCACCGGCAGCGGCACCACGCTTACGGTGGCCCGCAAGCTGGGCCGAAAGACGCTGGGTTTTGAGCTTTCGGAAGAATACGCCAGACGTGCGACGGACCGGCTTCAGGCCGCCCGCCCGGGCGATGCCATTGAAGGCGGTTCTGACACACCCTGGGCCGTGCCCGGCAGCCGTGTGGCCAGCAACATAAATGCCGAGGCCAAACCGAAACGCACGCGCCTGAAGAAATCGGAACCCAACGGGCTGTTCTGAGCATAAGGCCGCCTAACCCATGGAACCACGAGCTTTTCCAATGAATCGTGCCCGGCAGTGGTCAAGGCTTGAAGAGCAGAAGAACAGCCAGGTGGACCTGCTGGTGATTGGCGGCGGGGCGACGGGTCTGGGCATTGCGATTGATGCCGCCACGCGTGGCCTTTCAGTGGTTCTGGCCGAGCGGAACGACTTTGCCGCCGGCACTTCCAGCCGCTCAACCAAGCTGATTCATGGCGGCGTGCGATACCTTCGCCAAGGGCAGGTTTCGCTGGTGCGCGACAGCCTGCGAGAGCGTGGCCGGCTGGTGAAAAATGCCCCGGGGCTGGTGCACAGCCTGAATTTTGTAATTCCCTGCTTCAAGTTCTGGGAAAAGCCGTTTTATGGCATGGGCATGGCCACTTACGACTTGCTGGCCGGTTCGTTCGGCTGGGATCACTCGCAGCTTCTTTCTCGCGAAGAGACCGCCGAAAAGCTGCCGGGGGCGAACACTTCAGGCCTGCTGGGTGGCGTGCTTTATCAGGACGGTCAGTTCGACGACACCCGCCTTGCCCTTGCCATGGCCCGCACGGCGATAAACCACGGGGCCATTGTGCTGAACCATGCCGAAGTGGTGGCCCTGAAGCATGAAAACGGCCGGGTGGCTGGGGCCGTGATTCGCGATGCCGGCGTGAGGGCCGATCAGCAACAGCCCGAATCAACGATTGAAGTCGCGGCGAAGGTAGTGGTCTCGGCGGCTGGTGTCTTCAGCGAGGATGTCCTGCGGCTTGATGCACGCGATGCCGAGGCCGGCGTGACGGCGGCACAGGGGGCGCACATTGTGCTTGACCGGTCGTTTTTCCCGGGCGGCAGTGCCCTGATGGTGCCCAAGACAGACGACGGCCGCGTGCTTTTTCTCATTCCCTGGCATGGCCATGTGCTTGTGGGCACAACCGATACGCCCGTTTCGAAAATCTCGGCCGAGCCGCAGCCACTGGCCGAAGAGATTGCCTACCTGCTTGACTATTCCGGCCGATATCTGGCGAAAAAGCCAGGCCGCAGCGATATTCTCAGCCAGTTTGCCGGTCTTCGGCCGCTGGTCAGGCCGCGCGGGCAGGTGAAGAGCACGGCGGCGGTCTCGCGTGATCACAAAATTCTGGTCAGTTCCACCGGCCTGATTTCGATCATCGGCGGCAAGTGGACAACCTGCCGCAAAATGGCCGAGGACGCGCTTGACCAGGCCTGCCGTGTTGGCGGCTGGGGCTCGCGGCCCTGCCGCACGGCCGACCTGCCGCTGGATGAAGGGGCCGACGCGCCGGGCTTCGACCATTCTGCCGAACGGGCTGCACCCCGGCTTGACCCCGACCTGACCCTGACCGGGCCGATGGTTCGCCGCATGATTCACGACGAAATGGCCGAAACGGTGGCCGACGTGCTGGCCAGGCGGCACCGGGCCCTGTTTTTGAATGCGGCGGCGGCGACCCGCGCGGCCGGTGCAGTCAGTGCGATCATGGCTGAAGCGAAAGGCTGGCCGCTGGCGGTGATGGAACAGCAGAAGGCCGATTTTGAGAGGCTGGCCCTGGGTTATCGGGCGATTGTTTGACCCGGCCGATGGCAGGCCTGATTTGGCCGCGGCGTTCAAATTGTTTTGATAATAACGGCAATTGGCGAAAGAGTCGCTGAATTTATTGCCGCAAGTGCTGGCCAGTTCAGGGCTGATTCGCTAGCATACGATGCATCTAACAACCTGACGCACTTATTCCGACATTCATCCGGCAGTCTCAGCCGTGTTCTGAAGCAAGGAACGGACCTCATGAAATTCAGCGAACAGATCTGGCAAAAGAAGTCGCTTGACCGCCTGCTGCATGAAGCCGAAGGCGACAACCGCCTGAAGCGCGTGCTGGGCCCGGTGGGGCTCACAAGCCTGGGTGTCGGGGCGATAATTGGCACGGGCATCTTCGTGCTGATTGGCAAGGCCGCGCACGACCAGGCCGGCCCTTCGGTCATGCTCTCGTTCATCGTGGCCGGCTTTGCCTGTGCCATGGCCGGGCTTTGCTATGCCGAATTTGCGTCGATGGCCCCCGTGGCCGGCTCGGCATACACCTATGCCTACACGACCCTGGGCGAACTGCTGGCGTGGATTATTGGCTGGGATCTTGTGCTGGAATATGCCGTTTCAAGCTCGGCGGTGGCGGTGGGGTGGTCAAAATACTTCAACGAGCTTTTGAAATTGATCACAGGCGGCAGAATACAGATACCGCACATGCTGAATAATGCGCCGCTTGACTATGACCCTGCGATTGGCCAGATCGTGCGAACCGGCGACTGGTTCGACCTGCCGGCCATGCTCATTACGGCCGTCATCACAACGATTCTGGTGATTGGTATCAAGGAATCGGCCCGGTTCAATAACCTGATGGTTGCCATTAAACTGGCCGTGGTGCTTTTCGTGATCTGTGTCGGGTCGTTTTACATTAACCCGGAAAACTGGACACCTTTTGCCCCTTATGGCTATTCAGGCGTGAGCTTTTTCGGCGAAACCATTCTGGGTCAGGAGGATGCCGGCGGCAAGCCGCTGGGCATGCTCTCGGCGGCGGCGATCATCTTCTTCGCCTATATCGGGTTCGACTCGATCTCAACCCACGCCGAAGAGGCCAAAAACCCGAAACGCGATGTGCCGGTCGCCATTCTGGCTTCCCTCTTTGTATGCACAGCCCTTTATATTGCAGTGGCGGGTGTGCTGACAGGAATGATTCCCTATGACCAGATCAAGATCAATGCGCCGGTCTCTGATGCCTTCGCCCAGAAAGGCATAGCATGGGCCGAGTTTCTGATCGCCTTCGGCGCCCTGACTGGCATTACCTCGGTGCTTCTGGTGACGATGCTCAGCCAGCCCCGCGTGCTTCTGGCCATGGCCCGCGACGGCCTTCTGCCTGATTCGTTCTTCGGTGCCGTTCACGAAAAATATCGCACCCCCTACAAGAGCACTATCCTTACGGGCTGCTTTGTTGCACTGCTTTCCGGCTTCCTGCCGCTGCGAATTCTGTCAGAGCTTGTTTCGATTGGCACGCTCATGGCATTTGTCATCGTCTGCTTCGCCGTGCTGATCATGCGCAAGATCAATCCTGATACCCATAGACCATTTAAAGCCCCGCTGTACCCCTTTGTTCCGATTCTTGGCATAATGACCTGCGGCCTGCTGATGTTCAGCCTGCCCAGCGAAAACTGGCTGCGGCTGATCGTCTGGCTCGCCATTGGCCTTGTCATTTACCTGGTTTATGGCATGCACCACAGCCACATGGCCCGCGAGATCGACGCCGAACGAGCCGCCTCATAAGGCTTTGGCTTATGGAAAACCGCTGGTAACCTGAAGAGGCATGATCCATGAGATGATGCCTCTTTTCATAGACCCGCCGCCCGGAACTAAGGTTCAAACCCATGAAGCCAGCGTTATTTCTGATTGTCGTGTTCATGGCGGGTTGCGGTGCCGGCCGCGGGCTTTACACCAAGAACGCATAAACAGGTAAACATGCACAAGCACATTCCTGAAAAACCGGCCCGGCAAGCCTTCACTCTGATCGAGCTGCTGGTGGTCATCGCCATCATTTCAGTGCTGATCAGCCTGCTTCTGCCGGCGGTGCAGTCGGCCCGCGAAGCCGCCCGTCGCATCCAGTGCATCAATAATATGAAGCAGCTTGGCCTGGCCCTTTTTAACTATCACGATGCCTACAACCGCCTGCCAATTGGGGCCATTGGCCGCAGCCAGGCCACAGGTCTGCCGCCGGCGGGGCCACAATACCGCCGCCCATTTTGTATTTCACTCTATCCATACATTGAACATTCTGCCATTTACAGCAGTTATAACAACCTGCTCAGCTTCAATGTGCCGGAAAACGAATCGACCCGCATGACACGGATACAGACCTGGATGTGCCCTTCGGATACGGTTTATATGTTTAATGCCGGCGGGACATCTCCAACGACTGTCATGGATTACAAGGGTAATTATGGCGTGAACTGGGGCACTGGCTCGTTTTTCCCGCAGTCTGCGGGCGGGTCGCCGTTCTGGATCTCGTATGGGTCAACCTTTGCCGAGATTACCGACGGCACCAGCAACACCTTGGCCATGATGGAGATGATTCAGGTGCCGCAGCCGAACGGGGTTACGCCGGTGGACCGGCGGGCCCGTATCTGGAACGACGAGCCGGGCACTTATCAGATCAGCACCCGTATCGGGCCGAATTCCGCCCAGCCCGATTTGGGCCAGTGCCAGAACTACATTTCGCTGCAGGCCCCCTGCACCAATACGGCCGATGCCCTGCTTCATTCGCTTGGTTCGCGGTCGAGACACGCTGGCGGGGTGAACGTGATACTGCTTGACGGCTCGGTGCGATTCATGAAAAACAGCGTTGCCATGGCCACCTGGCAGGCCCTTTCAACTATCAGGGGTGGCGAGCTGATTTCGGCTGACAGTTATTGAACCCGGCC
>JBJTRR010000882.1:0-2176 GCA_046076185.1 bacterium
TCTGCCCTTCGCGGGCAATTTTCATGAGGATGTCGTCAACCTGGCGTTCAAATGAATCTTGGGAGGTGGCTGACGGCGTGACCCGCACGGAAGGCTTGACAGCCGTGCCTGTGCCGCCGGTGGGTATCTTTACGCTGCGGCGTTCGGTTGATCGTGAGGAGCCTTCGTTCCGATCGCGGCTGCCGACGACCCTGAATCTGGGCTTGCGGCGATAATTCAGCAGACGCTGCGGATCAAGCCACGAGAGATCAAACGAGTGGTAAAGATAGCCGAAAAGCACGCCGCCAAGATGGCCGGCGAAGGCGACATTACTGCTGCCCAGACCTCGCGATTCCTGAAAGAGCTGGAATCCGTCGAGGACGACATAAATCGACATCAAAAGCCACAATTCCATCGGGAAGAAGATGAAAATCACGGTACGGCGGGGGGCATGCATGGTCAGAAGCATCATGGCAGCCATGGCTGCACCCGATGCGCCAATGGCGCGGGCGGCCAGGCCGGGGTGAATGGCTTTTTCGGTGAGGAACCAGACTGTCATGCTAAATACGCATGCCGCGAGATAAAAGCCGTAGAACCGGCTGCGGCCGTAGATGTATTCCAGCTCGCGGCCGGCGAACCAGACGACCAGCATATTGAAAAGCAGGTGGAAGGGGTCGCGTGGGTTGTGCAGAAAATTGGCGGTGAGCAGACGCCAGACCTGGCCGCCGGATATGGCATCGGTGCTGGCCGAAAAGAGCGGTTCCAGGCGGTCGCGGAAAAGGATCTGGAAGATGAAAATCAGGACATTCGCAAAGATAATGGTGCGAGTGGCCGAACCGTCGCCCCGGAAGAAGTCGAGACCGTCGCGTCGATCGTCACCGTAGTAGGCTCTGTCGTAGATACCCATGAGACTCCGAGTCCGGTTCGAAACTTTTCAGGATCGATTGATGACGTTTGGAATTGATAGCATCAATTTATCTTAATCATTAACTGGCAATCGTGGTGTGTCAACTACCGCGATGGATTTTTCAATCATCTCGACAGGTTCGCAATTAATCTGACGAAAGTGCCGACATGGCTTCGCCGCGAGTGGCATAAATCGGCCAGAGGCGGTCAAGCCGTACGATGCTTAAAAGCTCGCGAACGCGCTCGCCCGCTCCGCAAAGCACCATCATGCCGCCACGGGTGACACAGCTTTGCCAGCTTCGCAGAAGAACCGTCAGGAACATGCTGCCAAAAAGTTCGACCTTCGAGAGATCGATAATCAGCATGGGGTGATCAGCGGCACGCACGGGGGCCAGCACAATATCAGCCAAGATTGCACCGGCTGAGTGATCAAGCGACTCAATCACGCTCGAAATTTCAAGAATAATAAATTCGCCCTGATGCTGAATCACGACAGCATCTTCCGAGAGATTCGCGTTTTTCATGGTGTATCCCCTTGGCATTGCATGCGCATTGAAATCGGGGATAACACCAGTACTGTACGAAGGTTACGCCGAGGGCCTGCACTTGATAAAGGCATGCACCACTTCAAAAAGATCAGGCGTAATCATGACAGTGTCGTCCGCGAAATCGTCCAGCCAAAGATAATCTCCGCGATACGCTTCTGCAAGAAGCGGGAAAAGTTCTGAAAGTTTCACGGGTATTTCCGGCGACTGTTTCGGACTGTTTTCCGAAGGTTCACCATATGGAAATATTCGCAAATGTGGAGATGACATCTTTCGCTCTTCCGTGCTGCTGGCCGGCTGAAATTCGCACGCGGTTCGCGTCCTTGCTGCTCACGACAAATTCGATGATGGAATTTGTGAAGCGAATTTTCAGAATGGCCATCTAGATCGCTATTCGTATCGGTTCGGAATTTTCAAAAAATCAATCGTTTTTTAAAAAATGTCAAAATGTATCGGTTGAAACACTTGCCATTAGCCCCTGAGTGGTAATAATAGTGAATTGGTCTTGAAGTGAGTTTTTTGTTATAAGTCTAAATTTTTTAATTGGTTAGATACTGTTTTGGATTAAGATGGGTGCGGTTTGTGGCCTGAAGATTCGCGTGGACAGAATGGGCCGATTCGGTTAATGTGCCCGTTGTAAGAAATCAAAGCCGTTGATTCTGCATTTCGGCATGTTACGAGATAAGTTCTTGTCGTGCCGGTGGTTAACCTCATGGAAGAGGGGGCGGGGCAATGCAGGGATGCGT
>JBJTRR010000883.1:0-1659 GCA_046076185.1 bacterium
GGAATACCTCGACAAAATCAGGTTCCATCCGTCCGCAGCCCAAATCAGCATTGGCGAAAAAACGGCAATACGGTAACGGCTTGAACCCACAAACAGAGTGTGCTCAAGTGCTGTCACAACCAGCGGCAGGCTCAGAATGACCCATCCACGCCAGTCTGTTTTGCCCCTTTGGCCAATCAAACCGAACCCACAGGCCAGCCAGACTGGCCAGACGATAAGCCCGCAGATCACTTTCAACCACCACCGGTTCGCCGACCGTTCCAGCGGCCACGCCGACCAGAATCGGGCCTGTTTCGCAATCGCCAGTCGGCCAATGCGGCCAGGGTCAATCTTTATCTCTTGCCACGACAGAGCCTTCCAGCAATCATCCTGCTCCGTTTCCGGCAACTGGCGAAAAGCCTCGTCGCCTACGAACGACATCTCGCTCGATCCGTCAGCCCCAGGCCTGACTCCATCGTAAAGACTTGCCCCGCCCCATGTTCCACCAATCGCTGCCCGCCCGGTCAGCCGCTCGTTTCGCACCACCCAGGGAAGCATCACCATGAACCACCCAGCTAACAATACAGCCTGAAAAGCCATTGCCCGGCTCAGGTGGATCTTCTGTAACTTCATTAAATAAAAAAGGTTTACAACAATCAGAACAAGCAGGAATGGCCCCCATGCCGGGCGAATCAGGGCCAGCCCGGCCTGTGCAGCCCCCAGGGCAAAAAAATGCGTTGCTGCATGAAAACGATTGCTCTTACCTGTTTCTGTTTCAAAAACTTTCGCCCAACCGAGAAGAAAAAGCAGCAGGAGTGGCGAAAAAACCGCCTCAGTCAGCAGAAAGCCCGACTGCATCGCCTGAAATGGATCCACTGCCAAGAGCAGGGCTGCCCATCGGGAAGTTCGCTCTGAAAATCGTAACTGCCTTGCCAGCTTATAGATCCACCAAACCGCCAACGTGCCAAGGCAGGCCTGCCCGATCCTGATCCACAGCGTCGATGTTCCCAGCAACCTGATAAAAACGCCAAGCCACAGCGGGTAGCCCGGCGTTCTCAGGGCAAAGTGCGGCACATCCCACTGATACACCACATATGGCCTGCCTTCGGCAATCGCAAGCCCATACTGCCAATAGATTTCTGTGTCACCAAAAAGGCACCTCGTGCCACGTCTCACCGCCACATATTCCACCAATATGGCCAGCACCAATCTTAAAAGTGCCGCCAGAATCAGTGCCACCGCGATTGGTGGCCCTGTCTGCGCTATCTTACTGATATATCTGAACTTAAGAATAGAAAACCGGCCACTTTCGCCCGATTTGTCGTTAAATTCATGTCTAAAATCGTGATTGGGGGCGTTCATATGGGCCTTGAGTATCTCAAAAGCCATGCATTGCTTGATGTTACGCCACATTTCACCCGATCGGCTATGCGGTGCCCTGCGACCCAGATGATTCCCTCCTGATCACACACCAGCCATTGCCGTTTTTTTGAATCGGTCGTAACCCCTTGGTTCCTAAGTAGATCGACCACATGCTGCCGTCTTCCTCCCATGCCCAGCGGGTCGAATAAGTCACCATCCTCTGGGTGCCGCACAAAAATCGGTGGGCTTACACAACCTGAATCAACAACGGCAAATTCTTTCGGGTCAGGCCTTCTAAGCTCATCCAAGCCAAGGGTT
>JBJTRR010000884.1:0-5079 GCA_046076185.1 bacterium
CATTTCTACGGTGCTTTTTTGTCAAGTCCGCTGTTTTTTGTAGTAGAGAGCCTTTTCTTCTGTCCTGTAAACAAAAAATGACTGGTGATGGCGGCTTTTCAGCTGAAAAACCGCTAACCACCAGTGAGACAATCATTCGTCGTGCGAAACCTGATCCCAATACTGTATCTCGGGCAATTCCTGCACTGCCTGCCGCAGGTGGCGTTCCCACTCCTGCCTGATCGTCTGCAGCTCGCTGTCGCCTTCGGTAAAGATTCGCCGGTGGCTGACTGAAAGTTCATCCTGCCGGTAAAGCACCAGGTCGATCGGTGGCCCTACCGATAAGTTCGATCTCATTGTCGAATCAATCGAAATCAGGGCATATTTCGATGCATCAGCCAGTGATGTCCGGGCCCATCGCACGCCCCTGTCCAGTATCGGCCGGCCATATTTCACCTCGCCAATCTGTAAAAACGGGCAATCCTCCGTAGCCCTCAGCGGATTTCCCTGAGGATAAACCATATAGAGATCGTGCGGCTGGTTGCGAATCTGGCCACCTACAATCAGCGACACGTTAAAATGGAAGTTGTCTCGCTCCAGCGAATCCCTGTCCAGCTCCGACACCTCACGCACCCGCTTGCCAACTTCCCTCACAGCATCATAAAAGGTATCGGCCGAGGCCATCCCCTTTCCGCTGTTAAAGTCTTGTCGTAAAAGAGTTATGATCGATTGCGAACAGCTCAGGCTGCCCGACGTAAGTATGAAAAAAACACGGTCGCCAGCTTTCTCAAGAACGTGCATCTTGCGCACTTTATTCATCTGGTCATAACCGGCGTTGGTACGCCTGTCAGAAGCCAGAACCAGTCCTTCACGTGTCACAATACCAAGGCAATAGGTCATTTGGGCCAAAACTCCTGGGGAGAGCAGGAAAAGTTGAACTGAAAATCGCAGTGTTTAACAGGGGTCATCTTGGTTCCATAGCTGCCCTTTACTGTTGCTGCTGAGTCTGCTGCGGATGGCTTGCCGGCTGAAATGGCTGCCGGGCCAGGCCCCGAGCTGTGTCTGTAAATCCATATACAGAAGTGGGTTGTGCTCGATTGGCGACTGCTTCCGGGGTTCGCATGGCGTGGTTGGTTCGCTGGGCCTGTTTGCGGGGCGTAAAGCCGTTAATGTCTGAGGGAAGCCGTTCCACTTCCGAGATTTCAACCGCTACGTCAATCGACTCCGTGGCCATGCCCGACCACACTCCGCGATTCGGCGGCACGTCAGAATAGTCTCGCCCGAATGCCACCGTCACATGGTCGTTCGTGGCAAAGCCTGATCGCGTCGGGTCAATGTCAATCCAGCCCGCCATTGGCCCAAACCAGACCTGAGCCCAAGCATGAGTGGCAATCTGCCCCGGCTGATGAATATAACCGCTGACATAGCGGGCCGGCAGCCCCTTAAGCCTGGCCAGGCCAATCAAAATATGAGCGAAGTCCTGGCAAACACCCGAGTTATGTTCAAGCACCTCTTCGGCCGACGACCATGCGTGTGTCACCGCCGGTGCGTAAGTCAGCCGGTCGCCCACGGCGTGCATCAGCCTTTCCGCTCGCGCAGTCGCCATGTCTTCGGTGGGCCAGTCAATCGAAGCTGCAAATTCCGCCAGATTCGAGCCAAGTGGCACAAGCGGGCTCGCCTTCAGAAGCTCTCCCAACTCCATGCTTAACGTGCCTGCGTTAATTTGCGTAAGGCTTTCCGTTTTCAGTCGGGCATAGCCGTCACGACGATGCGTGCGAACATGGCTGGTTGCCGTAACAGAAAGATTGGTATAAGGTTGCGATATGTTAAACAGGTCGATCCGGTTGCCGTCACCATCGCGATAGCTTGTCAGCGGAGCAGATGGAGCAGATGCCAGTGAATAGGATAGCGAAGTCTGGTCCTCGTCAGATCTTGGGGCCATTCTGGCTTCAAAGATCGTACCGCTGACTTCGGCTGAATACCTGAGTTTTGTCTGGTGAATGATTCTGAGTAACATTGCCTTACGTTCCTCTCAGCGTAACCGGCGTAATTGTTAGAAGTATGAGTTATATAGCTGTTCTGAAACCTGGTCGCATGTCCATTGAATTTCGCCGAGTAGCGAATCGAGCCCGGTGGCCATCACCTCTTCGCTATCGGTATATTTTAAGTGGCTGTCCAGTCGTCCGATCAACCGCTCGGCCACTTTCGACCTCTCGCTGCCCGCATAAAGGGCAATCGCTTCCAGGCTCGTTCTCGCCTGAATCACGCCAAACCGAATTGAGTGCGGAAACTCTGGCGACAGAAGGAGTTGCTCAACCAGATTCGCCGGCATGAAACCTTCCGGATAGCGGCTCATGTAGGTGTCTCTGGCTGCGCAGGAATTAAGCAGCCAGGCCCAATGGGCAAAGCCTGGCTGAACCTTCTTAACCTGTGGCGAGACAAGACCTTCGTAAAGGATTCGGGCCAGCATGCCGATCGACTCAATCTGCCTTCCCAGATTCATGAAGTGCCAGGGGCTCGACCTCGGCTGACCATGGTCAACCATGGCGAAAAAGAGCAGGCAGCCGCGTTCAATCTGGCTCAGCACCATTGAAGGCGATTCCCGAAACCTGGCCCGGGTCTTACGCCCGCCCACAGCATGAGTCATCCGGTTCAGTTGCGAAAACGGTTCGCCCCCAATCACGTTCTGGCTGGCCCGGGTGTTCTCCTTCGCCTGGTTCAGAAGTGTCGCAATGGTATGATCTTGCGCCCGGCCGAAGGTCAATCGTCGCAGTTGCCTGTTCAGGCTGGCCCGCTCGGCTGGTTCTATCCCCAGAATGCGCAGCACCGGGGCCAGGGTCGGCCCGGTTTCGAGCTTCCGGTCACTTCGCGCAAGTTCCCCCAGTTGAACCTGATAGGTCGCATCCAAAAGCCGGCAGATGTTTGAACTTCGTTCAACATTTCGCCCGACCCAGAAGAGATTCTCGGCAACTCGGCTCAGCATGGCTGGGTCAGGCCTCCGTTATCAATGGTTCGGCCGGGGCCTCGCCCGGCATCGATTCGCCACCCAGAACCCAGGTGTCCTTCGTTCCGCCACCCTGCGAACTGTTCACCACCAGGCTGCCCCGCACCAGGGCCACCCGGGTCAGGCCGCCTGGCAATATCTTCACCTTTTCACCGTAAAGCACAAAAGGTCGAAGGTCTATATGCCTTGGCTCAAACCGGTCTTCCACCAGTGTCGGATGCACCGATAGATTAATCGTCGGCTGGGCAATGTAACCGCGCGGGTTCGCCCTGATCCTTCTCTTGAATTCCTCTCGCTGCTCGGCCGTCGATGCCGGGCCAATCAGCATGCCATAGCCGCCCGATGCGTCCACCGCCTTGACCACCAGCTTCTCAAGATTCTCAAGAATGTGGCTCATCTGGGCCGGAATCTCGGGTCTGTAAGTCTCGACATTGTCAAGAATTGGATCTTCATTCAGATAATATTTGATCATCTCGGGCACAAAAGGATAAATCCCCTTGTCGTCGGCCACGCCCGTTCCTATGGCATTGGCCAGGCCAAGCCTGCCTGCCCTGTAGGCAGCCACCAGCCCGGCCACACCCAAAATGCTGTCTCGCCTGAAATAAAGCGGATCCAGATATTCATCGTCAATCCGGCGATAAATCACATCGACCCGCTGCGGGCCCCGAATCGTTCGCATGAAAATCTGGCCGTCATCCAGAAACAGGTCTCGCCCCTCCACCAGTTGAATGCCCATCTGCCTGGCCAGAAAGCTGTGCTCGTAAAAAGCCGAGTTGTAAACCCCCGGCGTCAGCAGAACAATCGTCGGTTCCTCAACATCCGGCGGAGCGATAAACCGAAGCACCTCAAGCAGATTCGCCGGATAATCCTCAACCGGCCTGACATTGTAGCCTGAAAAAAGAAAGGGCAGGGCCTGCTTCGAAATCTCGCGGTTTTTCAGCACATAACTCACCCCCGACGGCGTCCGCCCGTTGTCCTCAAGTATCAGATATTTCCCATTCTCGTCGCGAATCAAATCAATGCCGGCTATATGAATGTAGATATCTTGCGGCACCGCAAGCCCCACACACTCTCGCCTGTAACCACTTGAACCTAACACAACATCCGTCGGAATGATGCCATCACGCAAAATTTTTCGATCGTTGTAAACATCTTTCAGAAATAAGTTTAGGGCAATAATTCGCTGCGTCAGCCCGCGTTCGATCGTCAGCCATTCACGGGGCGTTACCAGCCTCGGAATCGGGTCGAACGGAATGATCTGCTCCTGCCCCTCACGCCGGCCATACACCGTAAATGTAATGCCCTGATCTCGCATCAATAGTTCGGCCATCCGGTCGCATCGCCGAAGGTGCCGTGCGTCAAGCTGTCTCAGGTTATGAACCAGCGGCCCGTAATGACCCCGGTGCCGGCCCGGGTCGTCAAAGACTTCGTCAAACCCATACGTTTGATAGTCCTGAAACAGTCGTCCCGGTGCTGACATGCGTTAACCCTTTCTGCCATTGTGAGTTGCTGATTTATGAAAGCAAGTTCTGTGCCGAATCGCACTGGGTTCGGAGGAACGCTGCTTTTTGCAAGTCGCATGGCCAATCTTCTGTTTAACCTTCAATAACCGGCGAATTTCTCAGAAGGGTAGGGGGCAGTCAGATCTTTGGCGTTCGGCTGGCAAACTGGCTTCAATAAGTGGCAGGTTATTCATCATGGCATAAGTCTGTTAACCAATAATTACACCACCGCCCAGGGTAAAGCCAGCCTTGTTGCCAGCTTCCCCGAGGGGTTTTAATTCAATATTAATGCAATCGGCTAAGCAAATTGCATTTTATTCCTTCTGTTTTTCGTCGTCTTCGGGCTTTTTCAGCCGTTTTTTCTTCTCTTCGCGGATTTTTCGGTATCGGGCCGCCTCGCGATGCTTCAGGTGCTTCAAAAGCGACACTCGCTTTTCGCGAATCTCCTTGCGCCCCTCAAGCAAGTCGGCCCAGTCCTCGGCCGTCTCATAAAATTTCACGGTCGGGTGTGCCAAGTCAGCCGGGTTCGGCTTGACTACTTCAAGAGTTATCGGCTCATGCGGGATAGCCCACGTCTGCAACTCTTTCAAATCT
>JBJTRR010000885.1:0-6316 GCA_046076185.1 bacterium
ATTTGAAACTACCTAACAACGACTTTTCAGGAACGACTTCAGAGCGACCCCATGAGCAAGCGGATCTTCATTTCGGCGGGCGAACCTTCCGGCGACCTTCATGGCTCGAATCTTGCGAAAGCCCTGCACGACCAGTGGCCCGATGCCAATCTGATCGGCTTTGGCGGCCCGAAAATGGCCGCAGCTGGCGTGAACCTGAAATATGAGCTGACGAACCATGCCGTGATGTGGTTCGGCAAGGTGCTCAGCCAGATCGGCACGTTTGTGGGTGTGTTGAACCAGGCCGCCCGAATCTTCGACGAAGAAAGGCCTGATGCCGTTGTTCTGATCGACTACCCCGGCCTTCACTGGTGGATCGCCAAGCGGGCCCGCGACCGTGGCATTCCTGTTTTCTATCACGTTCCGCCCCAGCTTTGGGCATGGGCCGGCTGGCGGGTGAAGAAGATTAAGGACCGCTTCAGCTATGTCTTCTGCAGCCTGCCCTTTGAGCCGCAGTGGTATGCCGACCACGGCTATAAATATGCTGAATATCTGGGCCACCCCTATTTTGACGAACTCGCCGGCCGACAGGTTGATGAAAGCTGGGTTGCCGCCCAGAAGGCCCGCTCAGGCCGCTGGATCGGCATTCTGCCCGGCTCGCGCATGGCCGAAATTGAGCATAACCTGCCAATGATGATCCGTGCCATTGAGCCAGTCAGCCAGAAATTTCCCGACGTTCGCTATGCCATCGCCTGCCTTGGCGAAGAGCAGAAGGCCATGGTTGAAAAGGTCATGCGTGAAAACCCCTTGCCCGCCTGGTTTCTTGAGCGGATCGATCTTTTCGTCGGCAAAACGCCCGAAATTCTGCGTCTGGCCGACCTGGCCTGGACAGTCAGCGGCTCGGTCAGCCTTGAACTGATGTATGAAACCGTGCCCAGCGTGGTGGTTTATCGCATCAATCCGCTGGATAAAAAGGTCAGTGCCCAGTTCATCAAGTCGCCCTATATCACTCTGACAAACCTGCTGGCCGGCTGGGATATCTTCCCCGAATATCTGACCGATCATGATGTTGACGGCGAGCTGGCCGCCTGGGCCATTCGCTGGCTGGAAGACCCGGCCGAAGCCGCCCGCAAGCGGCAGGCACTGGGGGCCCTGAAAGCACAATATGGCCAGCCCGGTGCATCAGCCGCTGTAGTGGCCAGCATGGCCCAGATTTTTGACACCTGGGCCAAGGCGAAATAAGCTTTTGGGCAGGGCGTTTTTAGCCTAAAGCCGGGGCTTTTGTAGCTTCAACCCGGGGCCTGGCCTGTCACACGCCCAGATGATCAGGGGTGGTGCTGGCCCCGTTGGTGGGGTTCTCGCCTGTGCCGTTTAAAGCGGGTTCGGTCTTGCCGGCAATGGTTCCCTCAGCGGGTTTGTCGGTCGCTTCGGGGGCTTCAAAGCCGGTCAGGTCAAGGGTCGGGGCCGATTCCGGGTTGGTGGCTTCCAGCCTCAGCCGGCGAATGCGGTTCGGGTCGGCCTGAATCACCACCAGCTTCCAGTCATTGTTAACAGCCACGCTGTCGCCGGGTCGGCCAATGCGGCCCATTTCGCCCATCACAAAGCCACCAGTGGTCTCGGCTTCGGTCTCTGAAAAGTCGAATTCCAGCAGTTCTTCCAGCCGGTCAAGCGGCAGGCCGCCGTCGATTTCGTAAATGCCCTGCGACTTCATTTCAATCAGCGGCGATTCCTTGTCGAATTCATCCTGAATCGGGCCGACAAGCTCTTCCAGCACGTTTTCAAGCGTGACCATGCCAATGGTGTTGCCGTATTCATCGACAATCATGGCGATATGCACTTTGGCCCGCTGGAATTCCACCAGCATCTTGTTCAGGTGCTGCGATTCCGGCACAAACGAGACGGGGCGGCAGATCTTACGCAGGTCGGGCCGCAGGTTGTTCTGGCCGATCACCGCCTGCAGCAAGTCCTTCACGTGGATCATGCCAATGATGGTGTTCAGGTCGCCTTCGCACAGGGGGTATCGCGTATGGCCCGATTTGCGGGCCGTTCGCAGGTTGTCCTCAATCGGCCGGCTCAGGCTGAGATAGACAATATCGGCCCGGGGCACCATCACCCGCTTTACGGTCTTGTCTTCCAGGTTCAGCACGTTTTCAATCATGGCCCGCTCGTGGCGGGTCAGCTCGCCGCCGGCCACCGATTGCTCGACAATCAGCCGAAGTTCCTCGGCGGTGTGGGTCAGTTCGTTCTTGTTCAGGTCGCCCAGGCCGCAGACTTTCAGAAGAAGGTCGCTGGCCTTGTTCAGGGCCCAGATCAACGGAAAGAAAATATAATAGAAGGCCAGCAGGGGCGGGCCTGTCCACAAAGCCACCGGTTTGGCAATGTGAATAGCCAGGCTTTTCGGCACCAGTTCGCCCAGCGAGATATGCAGAAATGTCACCAGCAGAAAGGCCAGGGCCGGTGCAACGGGCACACCCAGTGGCGAATCGCTTTCGTGGCCGAGGCCCATCGATTCAAACAGCCGGTGAATGGCGGGTTCAATCGAGTCTTCAATGGTCCATCCCAGTGCCAGGCTGGCCAGTGTGATACCCAACTGGCTGGCCGAGATGTAGGCATCAAGCCGGTCGAGAATTCTCAGAACGATTCGGGCAGCCCATTTCCCTTCATCCGCCATCTCTTCGATCTGCGTATAGCGGACCTTGACGAGGGCGAATTCGGCGGCGACAAAAAGAGCGTTGGCTAAAAGGAGGAAGGCGACCAGCAGAACGTCAAAAAGACCCATCGACAACCGGGCCAGTCTTATCCGGCCACGGCTCCTGAAGTTGAGTGGTGGCGGCACTCTCAGGCAACAAGCCTTGGCCGCACATATAGATTCTATCAAAACCGGCAAGCTGTCGGCTATTGTTCAATGAACGAACTTTCACCCGCCGGGCCGATCGATTGCCAAAATTGTTAAATTTGACAGTGATCCATACTTTCAACCGGCTAACAAAAAAACCACCGGTGAATTTTCACCGGTGGCCATCTCTGAGTCTGCTCACGAACCCCTGACCCCGAGCCAGGTTGACTCCGCCTTCCGCCCAGATTGCGGAATCCGCTCGCAAGCGACCAGAATTTTGAGGTTGATGTTGCCATCAACTTCATAGTCTCTTTGTATCCTGGTCACCCATGATGTAAAGCATGGCCGGCTATTTAAACGAATTGAACGATTCATCTGCCGTTTCAACAGACCGGCATAAACGGAACCTTTTTCAATCTTTCGCATCGAATGTTGAAACAAATCGTGGGCAAGGCCACGATATTAACAGCATCGGCCAGCGGCAAGCCTGATAGTGGTTCATAATCGATCACTTAAGCTTCACAAAGAATATTGTCAGATGATCGTTTGTGTTATTTGTTGGAATCCATTTTTAATGGCTTAATCACATTTCTTATTCCACAAACATCACCATGCCGGCAGGAAATACTGACACATGAAAATTGCATTTGTTTTTCGTTTCCCGCGATGAAATCCGCTCCTGACTTCGTTCATTCCGGTTGTTGCCACTTCAGTTGGTCCTAACCTGCAATGAGAATGGCTCGTTAATGCGAATCGATGGCATGCCATCACTTCAGGAGGAGAATCATCTCATGATGAAAAGTCTTTTCAGCCGCCGTCAGTCAATCAAACCACGGACAAAAGTGGGCGCGTCGGGCCGCCGGGCCGACCTGCACATAGATCATCTGGATGAGCGTGTGCTTTTGGCCGGAAATGTTCAGGCCACGATGAGCCCTTTCGTTTCCGGTCAGTTGACAATCACCGGCGATATCGCCTCAAATTCGATCAAGATCAGCCCGAGCCCGAGCAACCCGCTTTTGCTGAGGGTTCAGGGCAACCTGACATCCGTCAACACCGTGGCCTACGTTGATTTTGTTGCAAGCTCAATCTCGTCGATTCAAATTGACATGACACAGGGCGGTGCCGACACCGTGGCCCTTGAAAATTTCAAGGTGCTGAACAAACTCTCGTTCACTTCGGCAGGAACGGGGAACGACAGCTTTACCACCACCAATGTCACAGCCAATCAGGTTGATGTGTCGGCCAATGTGGGCGGCACAGCCTCAGCGATCGTCACGATGACTAACTCGATTGTGGCGGGCCTGGTGAATATCCGCACCGGCAACGGCAGCGACCGGGTCACTCTTGATACAGGCCGCATAGGAACGGTCTCAATCAACACCGGGCTTGGCACGGCGAACGATACAGTGACGGTAACGAATTTTCTGGGCACAGCGACCGTGCCAGGAATTGGTGTGCTGCAGATCGTCACGCCTGACGGGGATGACACGATCAATGTGAACAAGACTTCAATGACTTCACTGAGTATTAATGCCGGTAACGGCAATAACCGTATTAATGTCGATTCACCCCTGATTCGTGGCACAGCCAGCATATTCAGCGGCAACGGGAACGATACAATTGACTTCAAAGCGACTTCTGTCAGATATCTCAGTATCAATGCCGATGGTGGCACGAACCGGGTCAGGGTTTATGACACCAACGTGGTGATGACCATGAGCATTGTGGGGGCCACCAATCTTAGTATCAGCAACACCACAGTCGGCAGCATTTCCAATATAATCTCGGGCCCGAACTCGACCATCATCGTCAATGGTCTGACCGTGAACAGTGGCAATCTGTTCGTTCAGGCTGGTAACAATTCCTATGTTGGCCTGACGAATGTCAATCTGCTTGGCGGCAATGCGATTGTGAATGTTGCCGATGCCTGCACAGTGGTGCTTGACACGCTTTTTGTGAGCGATGAAATTTATATCAATGCCGGTAACCTGACAAACCGGATTGATGTGCTGAACACTCAGGCCGAAAGCCTGCATATTAATAATGGTGTCGGCGACACTGTGTTCAACATTGTGAGCTGTGTATTTATCGGGGGCGATGGCGTTTCTCTGAATACCGGCGACGGTAATCATCGTATAAACATCATTGGCCTTGATGTAGCCACGGCCGACCCGATGTTCTTCTTCGGGCTGGTGATTAGCACCGGCCTGATTGGTGATAACGACGTTTATCTTTCCCAGCTTAATGTGCTTGACGGCATGGTTGTCAACCTTGGCAATGGCATTAACACCGTTGCCGTTGATGCGGTTGTTGTTGACTGGGGCGTGATTAACGCCGGAACCGGGGCATCTGACGTGCTCATCGATTACAGCCCGGGCACAAGTTCAGGCTTTGTCGCACTAGGCTTTGAAGGGTTTATCTGATGCAATTGAAGTGAACCATTGCATTTGATGAACCGGGCAGGGGGGCTGGTCAAAAAGCCTCCCTGCCTTTAAATCATATTGATATTGAAATAAAAAAGTGATGCAGATGAAATTCGTCATTCTTTTTCTGATCCATGTCGTTTCCATACCCGGTCTTCTGGCACAAATCGACCCGATTGTATTTCAATCGGGCATCTTTTCTGCCGGAAATATCACTGGCACGGCCATTAATGCGGAAGATGTGCTGCTGGCTGGCGGCAGTCAGTCGTTGCGGGCAGTGAACGTGACCGATCTTTATGCCGTGGGCAATATCAGCCTGATTTCTGCCAATGTTAACGGTGAACTTGCCCTGGGCGGAACACTGAGCCAGAAGGCAAGCCGCGTGAATTCGATTCACTTTTTTCTTGAGCCAAAATACAATTTTCAGCAAATTCAAAACGGACTGGTTGAACTTTCAACCGAGTTAAGCCAGCGGCTGAGTAATGGAACATTACAGCGGATTGATTTTAATCATGTCAGACTTGTAGGAAATGACCCGGTTCTCAATATTTTTGATGCCGGCGATTTTTATTTTAACGATCAGGTTGAGTTTGATGTGCCGCCTGCCAGCATTGCCATTTTGAACATGAAAGGCCGCAGCCCGAATTTCTCAATGATTACGTTTAATCGGCCTTCGGCCGGCTATCTGGGAATAGACCCTGGGCGGGTTCTGGTGAACTTTCCCGGCGTGACAAGCCTTTCGGTTGATTACTCGCAGATCGGCGGCACGCTTCTGGCCCCAAGTGCCCGGCTGAATTTGCAGGCAACTTCGGTTTATGGAACGGCGATTGGGGCGGGCATTGTGGCGACAGGGGCTAATTTTTACGACCGGCCTTTTGTGGGGGTTGAGCAGCGGGTGGTGAGCGAGCCGGTTTCAGAGGTGGGGCTGCTGGTGGGCGGAATGATGGCGATCGTCTCATTGCGAATTGGCATGGATCGCGGCGGATTGTAAAAAACTACCGATCTGTCGGGTTTTGATGGTTTTCATTGGTTCGACCCAGAGGGGTTTTCACAGGATTTTGGGTGGCAGAATGTTGAC
>JBJTRR010000886.1:0-12165 GCA_046076185.1 bacterium
CGTCGCGTGGGCATGCCCGATTTCATGATGCCCGGCCAAAGTCTGTTGTGTCTGTGCGGGTGCAGCCTGATGCTGGGGCGTGGTTAGCTGCTGAATAATCTGGGCAGCAACCTGGTCGCGGCTGAATTTGCGAGCATCAAATGTAATCTCGGCGCGTGCGTTCTTGCCGCGCAGGTCGCGGCCACGCACCGTCACGCCCAAGACTGTATCGGCACGCATCGCCCGCTCGACAAATTCGCGGGCCCGGCTATTGCCGAGATCGCCAAAGAGAAAATCGCTGTAAACCTCGATTTTCCCGGCCGATGGAAACCGAACTGAAATGTCCATACTTGAGATCCCGTTTCGAATTGAGCCCAGCGTTCAGACACGGGCATCAACTCTCCTCTTCCCGAGAGCTGCCGCTTCTGATCGCACCAAAACCATCATTCAAGGGGTAAATCACGGTTTGGTCGGCTATCGAAATCAGAATCGTCAGACCGGGTCGGGCGAAACGGGCAAGCCTCGTCTCAGGCTGCCTGCTGTCCAGGTTTCAGAATTGTCTCGGCACTTTCACCCGCGGCTTTTTTCACCGCTTCGGCCATCCGCCTGGCTGCAGTCACTCCTGCCGCCACGCCTGAGGCACTGGCCTCAGCCATTGAAGGTGCGTTCGAGATAAACTGACCCACCGTTTCCGCCAGCTTCTGACCAATCTCAGAGCCCTGGCTTCCCAAACCATCTGCCGAGCTTCCGCTCAAGCCTTCCAAATGCTTTTTGACATAAGGGTATGCAGCAAAAGCAGCAACGCCCGCCGCAACACCCCCCACGAAAAACAACGCTTCTGATCGAGTCACTGGCATTCCATTGCCCTCCCGTCACTCGTGCCGAATCAGCCATCACTGGCCAGTTCGACTCACTTACTTCGTTCAACGAACCGGATTGGTTCGTCGAATTTTCTATCTTTCCATGCAGATTTCATTTTCACTGCCACTGGCCCACTTTTCAGCGGGCCCTTTTCCATCAGGCTTATTCAGCCGGCAGCGACTTCTTATGCATCGCCGACACTGCATCGCGGGCCGCATGTGATCCGTCAATCAGGCCATGCACCAGCGCGTTGTTCTTCGGAATGAACTGCCCGACAAACACCGTCGGGAAAACCACCCCGTAGCTCACTGCATAGCTGGTCGTATAGGCCATCCGAGAGAGAAACATGTTCACCTTCGGAACGGCACCACGGGCCGATGCTGCTGCATCGTTCACACCTGACTTAGCCGCTTCAACCGCATTGGCCATCGCCTGGGCTACACCAGCCAATGGATCGGGATTTGATGCTGCCGCATCTGACATGGCAAACTTCTCCTCTTAGAGAAAAGAATCGGACTACAGGAAATATATCCTGTAGAAAAAGTGCGTGATCTGATCTTATCACAAAAACTCAATGGATTAAACCGGTTATGACGACACTGGACACTTGGGTTGTGTGCTTTAATCCCTACAACCTGAACTTATTTTCCAAATTAGATTCAAGTCTTTTGAGAGGCGCAAAGCGATTGCAGAACGCCTCATTTGTTTTGCAATGTTTTCGGTAATTCTGGCAAAAATTTCTGATATTACCGATTATTCCGTCTGTGCTTTTTTTGCGGCTTCTGCGTCCTCGGGCAGCTCCTGAAAACTCTCAAAACACTGCACCATCTCAGCTTTCAGCTTCTCGTAATTTTCTGACATCACCGTGAACTTCAGCTCGTAATTCATTCGCTTGCCGGCAAATCGCCATTCCAGAATCGTCATGGAAAATGGCCCCCGCTTCACCTCCACCTCGGTCTGCAAAGCTTCGCCGCCGTCTTTGGTTTTAATCACTTCGCAGCTTTTCACCCTGCAGCCCGGTTCGGCCGCCTCAAGCTCGGCCGCCAGCGTTCTGGCCAGTGCCTGATAATCCTCTTTCACTGGCTTCCGGGCCAGCACCAGCATGTTATCCGCCCAGATTCCCTTCGGCCTGCCATTGGCATAAAGAATAGCCAGCTCGTTCGGGGCCAGCAGCGGGGCCCAGTCCTTCGGCAAATCCACCACAAAATGAAACTCAGTCTGAATCCAGCGATTTGTCTTCGCCCCAGCCACAACCTGTGCCCCGGAATCAGGCGGGCTATACGCCACAGATGCCACCGCCCGCTCAAACCGGCCCCGGGCCGATTCCAGCAACTCGTTCTCAATATTCAGCACATAGCTATACAAATGCCGCCCACGAATCACCCTCAGCGTAATTTCGTGCCACACTTCACCGCTGGGCAGCCGAAATTCCCACACGCTTTCAAGCCGTTCGGGCAGGCCACCTTCCACCGCCGGCTTCACCTCGTTTTTCAGCAGGCTGCCCTTGCGCTGGCCTCGCCTGGCATTGCCGTCAATCCGTGTGCGGTATTCATCAAGAGACTCGGGCGCCATCGCCAGTTCGCACGCCATAATGCCCGGCCGGTCCGGAAATTTGGCCTGCGGAATCTCGCAGACAAACACATATTCATCCTTCTCTTTGGCCAGAATCGGCCACGCCCTTGGCAATTTGGCCTTCAGGCCATACTTGCTGCTCTCAAAATCAGCCGTGCCGGCCTGCTTCTCAACCACCTGCGAAAACACAGTCTGCATGGCCAAAACAGCAAGGGCAAAACCCAATAAACATCGCTTTCGCCCTGGCTTGCCCATCATGCACCTGCCTTGTTCTGCCTTCTCAAGGGTTGATCTCATACAAATATGCTATCAGACCCGCGAAAAATTGAACATCCATGCCGCCATCCTAATACGTTGTTGTAAAAATTTGCGATTTTTCTGATTTTCCTGTTTACAGGCATTCCCTTTAATGGGACAATCCCATTCGTCATTCAAAAACACTCCTGATCGTTCTGCACCTTGATCTTTTCCACGGAAGGGGAATTTTATGGATATTGATGCCATTAATAACATGCTCAGGCATGGGCTGACGAGTGAAAACGACATTCCGATGACGGAGCGTCCGCTTTTCATTCAGATCTACCGTGAATATTGCGAGATCTACGAACCACAGACACCGGTTGAACTGGCCCTGATTCAAAAAATGTCTTTTGCCGCATGGAAGATGAATCTGGGCGATCGCCTCTATTTTGAGCGAATTGACTATGAACGGTCAATCGCGCCCGAAGTCTTCAGGGCTCGCGACGAAGCCCAGTTCAAAAAGAACTTCCGCCAGTATCTGAAAGATTCTGAAACGGCTTACGACGCTGTTTGTGGCACCATCACTGGCAGAGAATACTTCATCAGGTTCCTGACCGAAACGCTCGCTATTATTGAACAGGGCGATTCCCCTTCAGGACAATTCAATGCTGTGCGAATATGGGAACTGATGCGAGCCACAGGGCAGTCGGCCAGGGCCCAGAATCTCACTTCGGAACCAGGCCTACTGCTCATCAGTGCCATCAGTTTCGCCTTGAAATCAGGCCAGAACCTGCGAGATCTTATTTCAAAAATATTCAATGAACGCCTCTTCCTGCCCAGCATGGTTGATTACATGCAGTCTCGCCTTCTTCCGCCGGAAGATGGTAAAAACGTGCTTGTGGGATGGTTAAACCGGAAAATTCAAACCCACAACGAACATCTGGCAATTTTACGCAGCCGTGCCGAACAGCAGATTCAGATGATGATTGACTGCCAGGCCGGTTTTGGCATGGGCGATCCCAAGCTATACAAGGCGGCTGCCATACTCTGCACATTCCTTGAAAAGGCATCTGACGAACAGCTCGACGCACTATCCAAACTCAACGATATCGACCTCAAACGCCAGAAACAGCCCGCCCGCACCCAAACCATCCGGGCCGATCAACCCAGTTCGCCCAGCCCTCATGAATCATCATCACGTCCAAAACTCTATCGCCCCTGATTCATGAAATAACAGGCGTCAATCTTTATTGGCGTAAAGGCCGGCCACTTCGTCGGCAGTCAAATAACGCCACTGGCCGGGCGCAAGTCCTTCAATCGTCAATCGTCCTGATTGCCATCGCACCAGCCGCAGGCAGGGGTGGCCAATGGCGGCAGTCATTCGCCGAACCTGCCGGTTCCGGCCTTCACTCACCGTAATTTTCAGCCACGCGGTCGGCACAGTCAGGCGAAACCTTATCGGCGGGTCGCGATCCCAAATTCCAGGCTCGCTTGCCAGTAATTCCACCGCAGCCGGCCGGCATGGCCCGTCACTCAGGGTGATTCCCTGTCGAAGGGCTTCAAGTGCTTCTTCGGTAGGCACCCGCTCAACTTGGGCCAGATAAGTCTTCGGGTGTTCAAATCGGGGGTCGGTCAGGCGATGGGCCAGAGCCCCGTCATCTGTCAGAACCAGCAGTCCTTCGCTGTCAAAATCAAGCCGACCCACAGGATAAACCGCTGAAATTTCAACAAAATCAGCCAAGGTCGCCCGCCCGGCATTATCCGTAAAGCGGGTCAGCACCTGAAACGGCTTATTCAAGACCAGATATCGAAATTCGTGCCGTGCCGGCTTCTCAGGTTTATTGCGCTTTGCAAGACCACTTCGCAATCGCGGAGTGGGTCGAGTCAGGCGACCAAAAGGCTTGGGAAACCGGCGACGGGCCATTTAACCTGGTTTACGCGCCGAATTTCTGAAGTCGCAGGGCGTGTGCCATGGCCAGCGGCATAATTTCTATCGCCTTAATGCTGCCAAGCCCGCCATGGGCCACAGCCCTTTCGCCAAAGCTCGTTACATCATCCGGCCGACTTGTCGCCGGGGCATGCATCAGTAGCGGCACCGGGTGCCAGCTATGGCTTTTCAGCCTTGATGGCGTGGAATGATCGCCCGTCACCACAAGCACATCCGGGTTCAGGGCCATCAGCTTCGGCAGCTCGGCATCAAGGGCTTCAATCACCTCCACCTTCTTGGTGAAGTTGCCATCTTCGCCCGTGCTGTCCGTATATTTGTAATGGAGGAAGAAAAAGTCGTATTCATTCCACAGCCTTTTCGCCGTCTCAATCTGGTCAGCAAATGTCTGGCCAGGGTCCACCACATCCATGCCCACCAGCTTGGCTAGGCCGCGATACATCGGATAAACCGCAATCGCCACCGACTTCAGGCCATAAACCTGCTCCATGGTACGAATGTCAGGGAATTTGGCAAACCCGCGCATCATCAGAAAATTGGCCGGGGCATCGTTTTTCAGGATCTCTTTCGCCTGCCTGAGAAACTCGGCGGCAACCCTCGCCGTTTTCTCGCTGCCGGCACCACTTGCCTTGGGCTCAAGCGTCTTCAGGCCGGTGGAAAGCGGGTCGGTGTCGGCCACATGATCGCCCAGCCCATCGCCCCGGAAGCGAACCACCAGCCGATATTCCTTCACTGGCTTGACCAGCACTTCCACGCCGTCAATCTTGATATTATCGTGCAGCTTCTGGGCCAGTTTCGCACCAATTTCGCTGGCAATGCGCCCGGCGCGGCGGTCAGTCACTCGGCCTTCGGCATCAATCGTGCAGAAATTGCCGCGAATGGCCACATCATGGTCGCCCACTTCCACGCCAATGCCCAAGGCCTCAAGCACGCCCCGACCAATCTGAAATTCCAGCGGATCATAGCCGAACAAGGCCAGGTGCCCCGGCCCCGAGCCATTTGTCACGCCAGCCGCCACCGGCGTGTGCTGGCCCGTCGTTCCTTCAACGGCCAGACGGTCAAGAATCGGCGTAGCAGCCGTTTCCAGCTCGGTTTTTCCGCCCGCCACAATCGGCAGACCGCCCAGGCCATCGGCCACCAGCATCACAATTTTTGATCCGTTCTTCTCTTTCAGGTCGCTGATCAGGTCTTGCAGGCTCGGCGGCATTCGAAAGTCGTCCTTTTCTTGCTATTCGGGTCGGATGGTGTTTTCATTGATCAGGCAGATTATAGTCAATTTCCTTGATCTGACACAATCTGTGAGCTTCAGGCCACTTTTGAAAAACGTAATTCTTCAGATCTCCACCACCACGCCCACATGGTCGGGCGAGATCAGGGCCGAAGTGCCAATGCCTTCACGCAATTGCCCAAGGCTCAGCAGACAACTGCGGGCCACCAGCTGCGTATCGCCCTGGGCTTCCAGCAAAAACCGCCTCAGGCCGCCTTCAAATTGAATCGACCCAATTCGCACAGGCACCCGGTTCATCTGTGGCGAACTTGATGAAATGCCTACGCCAATCGCTTCGGGACGAATGTAAACCGTGGCCTTGTCGCCCGCCGCAGCCGATTTGATTCGCCCCGACTGACGTCCCAGCAGCTTGCCAAAAGGCAACCGCACAAGCACCTCGCCATTGGCCTCGGCCGCCTCAACTTCGCCAGTCATAATATTGCAAAGCCCCAGATATTCAGCCGCCATGGCATTCGCCGGACGATTGTAAACCTCGGCCAGGGCACCAGTCTGAACCAGCCCGCCTCCGTTCAGTATAGTGATTCTGTCAGCCCAGGCCCACCAGTCGGAAGGATGCCGTGTCAGGATAATTGTCGTAAGTCGTTGCTCAGACTGTACCCGCACAATATTTTCCCGAAGGCTCTCGCGGGAAGCTTCATCAAGGTCGCCCAGCGGCTCGTCAACCACCAGCATCTGCGGATCAACCGCAAGTGCCCGTGCCAGTGCGACCCGGCGTGATTCGACGGCCGTCAGTTTGTCAACCTTCTGATCCTTCAGGCTGTCCACACCAAACCAGCCCAAAGCCTCAGAAACACGCGTCCGCCGCTCGGCCCTGGCAACTTTTCGCACCTTCAGGCCAAATTCCACGTTGGCATAAACCGTGTATCCCGGCCACAGGCAACCATCGCCTGAAACCCACGCAATCCGCCGTTTCTCGGCAGGAATGCCCGTCATGTCGCGGCCATCCAGATAAATTTCGCCATCGGCATCCGGCTCAAGCCCGGCCAGAGTCCGGCCAATCATGGTTTTACCGCTGTCAGCCCGGCCGGTGATGAGATGAATAGTGCCCGGACGAGCCTCAAAATGAATATCGTCCAGATAGATCAGCCCATCTGTTGTAAGTCGCAAGTCATTGACAGTAAGGCGAATCATCAGAATATTCCTTGTTGCTTATATGTCAATGCTCTGCATGATTCGTGAGTCAACCCGGCATGGTTTCAAAATCTCCCTGCTGGAATAACCGGCGAGTTCGTCGGCATCGCTGGGCCACCCACGCCCGCCATTCGGCCCTGAGCCACGCCCGAAACCGCACATTTTTCAGCAGGCCGCCGCCCAGTGATTCATCAAGCAGGGCAGGGTCAAGCGGCTGGGGCTCTTTCTGAAATTCGCGGATCAGCCAGTCTCGCTGGTCGCCATCGGCCGCAATCTGTTCAATCAGGGCCACCACATACTCAAATCCCCTGCGTTTTGTCAGATCCGTCACCGAAGCCGGTGGCCACGGCGGACGCTCAGCCAGATACGCTTCGGCCCGTTTATGAAAAGCACTCATGGCGGGTGTAATGGCCTGAATATCGCCCGATTGTGGCTTGAAGAGAAGCTGCCAAGTGGCTGATAAATCCTCTGACAGATCAAACAGAATCACCCGGGCCAGATCATGCCGAAAGCTGTCGGCCAGGCTGCCTGATGCCTGTAATAGCACAGCAGGCTTGAACCTTCCGGTCGCCCTGCAAAAATCAATTAGCTGAACCATCTTAAAACTGTCAGTGGGCGAAAATAATGACAGGGCTTCGGGCCAGTGAACCTCTTCACCTGAATCAATTCCCAACGCTGTTTTTAAGCCGTTTCCGCCCCGCCAGACTCCTGAAGTCAGTTGATTTTGCAATGTGGCTTCGCGGGGATCAAGCCCGAAACGTGCCCGACCCGTTGCGACTGACAAATGACTGACCCGGCTGAGCAGCACCCACCGGGCATAGCCGGCTGCTGCATCGGGTGCCGAATTCCAGACAGCCGCCGCATAGGATTGTGCCAAAGGGTTTGTCAGAGGGTCGCCAGCTTCAAGCCCAAGGCCATGAGAAGCCAAGTTGTTTACGCCTTCCACCGCAGCCCAGCCCCAGGGTTTATTGGGCAGGGGCAGGCGATTGCCCGCCGCATCTTCATGCACCACAACAGGCACGCGAACCGGTGTTAATTGGGCGAATAATCTGGCCTGATTCTTAAAACTGTCATGGGACGCAAAATGACCACCCAACAGGCCATCGGCTGATCTTTTAGCCATCTGCCCGGCAGCCACTAAGCCATCTTCAGGCACTGGTTTCCAAATAATCTTGTAAGTCGGCCGGCCATTGGTCACCAGCCAATCGGAAAATTCCTTATCCCACGCCTGTCTGATATTTTCAGGCCATGGGCTGTAAAGCAGAATTGACTTATTACGATCAATAAAAACGTTTGCCGGATCGCCCCCACAGCCTGAACTGAGGAACGAACCGGCCAAAAGCCCGGCATGAAGAAACTGACGTCGGTCAGGCCTCATGTTCATGCCGGTTTTACTCATTGTGAATTACACTTTTCAGCAGGGGTCAATTGCCAGGCCTTGAGCCCAATGTCACCTTCATTGAAACATCCTTGCCTTCCCGCTTGACGACAACTTCAATCTCGTCGCCGGCTTTCTTGGTCGAAAGGCTCTCCATGTAGTCCTGAATGGTTCCAACAGGCTTGCCGGCCATCTTGACAACCACATCGCCGCCCTTCAGGCCGCCTTTTTCAGCAGGACTATCCTTCTGAACGCCTGACAGCTTGACACCCTTTCCGGCATCGTCATAGTCAGGTATCGAGCCAAGATAGGCCCGCAGGGCCACCCGGCCTGGGCTATTTGTCGTTGGCCTGGCCACTTTCACAAATTCAGGCCTTTGTGGCCTTCGCAGAAGCTCAAGCAACACCAGTTCCGTGTAATTGGCAATCCGGCCCATGCCGCTGATATTGATCGTTTCGGCATCGTCAGAAGGCCTGTGGTAATCTCGGTGCGTGCCCGTGAAGAAGAACAGCACTGGCAGATCCTTAAAGTAGAACGACTGATGATCGCTGGGGCCGCTGCCATCGCGAATTTTCTTGATGTTAAAGCCGGCCGCTTTGCCCAAGCCGTCCACAATTGCCTCGAATGTCGGCGATGTGCCTGTGCCATAAACCGTCAGGTCATTGGCTTCGTTCAAGCGTCCGACCATATCAAAATTCACCATAGCCACTGTATTCTTCAGCGGGAAGAGGGGGTTATCCACATAATGCTGGCTGCCCAGAAGGCCACGTTCCTCAGCCGAGAAGAGAATGAATACCACGCGGCGGGGCAGGGGGTCTGGCTGTGCGGCAAGCCGGCGGGCCATCTCCATGACCATTGTCGTTCCCGAAGCGTTGTCGTCAGCTCCGTTGTGAATATCCTGCGAACCAAAGGCCAGGCTGCCAGCCCCGCCAAAGCCCAGGTGATCATAATGGCCACCAATGACAACAGTCTCATCAGCCAGCGGCCCGGCACCTTCCAGCACGCCCACCACGTTCTTCACGTTCAGTGGCTTGCGCACGACTGAAACCGCCATATCAACCTTCACGTCCTTCAACTCGCGTGAATGTGGCTTGCCGTCAGCGTCAATCTCTTTCTCCAGTGCTTCCAGCGAAGGGGCACCCGCCGCCTTCAGAAGTTCATCAGCCCTGGAGCGAGTTAGTTGGACAAATGGCAGAGTGCTGTTTCGTGATCCGCCTGCCGCCCGGAAGGTCATCATTGTGTCTTTGCCTTCGCTGCCGGCAATGTTGTTGACCATCAGCACCGCTGCGGCACCGTGCTGAAAAGCGTTGGTCGCCTTGTGCCGAAATTCAGCGTAAGCCGTGTTCGCCTTGCCTGCAAAGGCCGATTTCTCGTCGTTGAGTTGCGGCTCGCGGCGAAGGATCAGAACCACTTTATCCTTCACATCAAGCCCGGCATAATCATCGTAATCCAGCTTGAGCGTCTGATCTTTCGCCGTAATTCCATAGCCTGCAAACACCACGCCCTTGCCCGAGAACTTGCCGGAATCGCCAATCGCAAGAGGCATGAATTCCGTGCTTTCCGAGAGATTCAGAAGCTTGCCGCCAGGCAAGTCCACCGCCAGCTTCGAGCCCGCTTCAAGCTCGGGCTCATTCGAAATCGAAAACTTCTGAAAATAGCCGTGGGCGTTGGGTGCGGGCTTCAAGCCAATCCGCTTGAACTCGTCGGCAATGTAATTGGCTGCGTCGTCAATGCCGGCTGTGCCTGGGCCGCGGCCTTCACGTGCATCGGCCGCCAGATAGCTGACATCCTGCTTCATGCGAAGTTCGGCAGCTGAAACATAGTTGGCAACGGGTGCCTTGACACCTGTCACCGGTTTAGGTTCCGCTGCTTTGGCCGCCGGTTCTGTCGCATGGGGGTTGGGCGACTGCCCCAAAACCAACAGCGACATTTGCCCAAACATGGCCACCGCCAAAACCAACCTGCTGCCAACAATGCCCAGCCGCATAGGTGTTCTGCCTTTTCCCAGGGATGCTCAAGTGACTCACGATACTGCTATAATCACTTTATTCTGTCGGAAAGCTGCAGCCAGAGTCAACTCTTTTCCTGCCTTTTTTGGGCCCGCCCGTCTTGCCTGCACCCGCTTGCCTCCGGTATTTTCAAGGTTCGTCCAGCACAATCTCCCTGCAATTCATTGCCTGCGATGCCTGAACCCCGTTGGCTATCATGCGACTTTAAACTGAGCCGAAGGCCATGAAAACACCCAGACTTATCGTCATCGGCCTCGACTCCGCCGCCCCTGAACTCTTGTTTGATCATCTCGCCGACCACCTTCCGAATATCAGTCGCCTTCGACGTGCTGGAAGGTTCGGCAGACTAAGAAGTTGCGACCCGCCGATCACAGTTCCCGCCTGGCTTGTTGCCACCACCGGGCTCGACCCCGGCCAGCTTGGCTGCTATGGCTTTCGCAACCGGGCCGACCGCTCTTACCGGCTCATGTCCACCGCCACTTCGCTTTCAAGCCCGGCCAGCCGTGTGTGGGACTATCTGGGCCAGGCCGGCATTGAATCGCTGCTCGTTGGAATCCCCCAGACGTATCCTCCGAAAGCTGTCAGGGGATGCCTCGTCACGGACTTCTTAACTCCCTCTACTGATTCACCTTACACCTGGCCACCCGAACTCAGGGAGGAGATTGCAAATCTGCCTGCCGTGGCACCCTACGAGTTTGACATTCAGAACTTTCGGACTGACGATAAAGAGCGGCTCAGAAATGACTTGTGGCGAATGACCCGCAAGCGGTTTGCGCTGGCAAGGCACCTGGCCATTAGTCGCCCATGGCAGTTCATGATGATGGTGGAAATTGGGCTCGACCGTGCCCAGCACGCCTTCTGGCAAAAATGGCCCAAAGGTGTGACGGATGTCGATGAGGCCCGAAGACTATGCCCTGACCTTGGCGTGCTGATTGATTATCACAAGCTGCTTGATGATGAAATTGGCCTGCTTTTGCAGACGATTCAAGGGCCATTTAAAGTTTTGGTGGTATCTGACCACGGTGCCTGCGCGATGGAAGGTGGCTTTGCACTGAACCAGTGGCTGATTGACCTGGGCGATCTTGTGCTTAAATCGCCACTGGCACGGCCGACCAAGTTGGAACAGGCAGAGATTGACTGGTCGCGGACAAAAGCCTGGGGGGCAGGAGGGTTTTACGGGCGTATTTTTGCCAATGTGGCAGGCCGCGAGCCACAGGGATTATTGAAACCCGAAGAGCTTGACAATTATCTGACATGGCTCGTCGAAGATCTGGAAAATCTCAATACACCCGACGGTCAACCGATGCGGAACAGAATTTTAAGACCTCGCGATCTTTACAAATCGGTGGAAGGCATTGCCCCACCAGATCTTATTGCTTATTTTGGTGAACTACGATGGCGGTCGGTTGGTCTTGTTGGGCTCGGCTCACCATTCACCCGCGAAAACGATACAGGGCCCGACCAGGCCAACCATGATTTTGATGGATGCTATATTGAGTGGGGCGAGGGTGTCATCAGCGAAGAAAAACCACTTGAGAATTTGAAATTAATTGACCTGACTGACCAGATTTTAAATCACTTTGATTTGAAACGATAAAGGGCTGTAATTGCCTTTAAGGAACTTAATAAACAATAAACACACGACCGCCCAGGGCAAAGCCAGCCTTACTGCCAGCTTCCCCGAGGGGGTTTTTATTTCAATATTAATGCAATCGGCTAAGCAAGTTGCATTTTATTCCTTCTGTTTTTCGTCGTCTTCGGG
>JBJTRR010000887.1:0-2668 GCA_046076185.1 bacterium
GTTCGGTTGATTCAGCAGATTCAAGGCATTTCGCAGGAGGCGGAATGAAACGCCGGGGCTCAAATTTACGCAAATTTTTGATGCGACATTTTGTCGCTCCGGTTCTCAGGTTAATGCCTCTGGGTCGGGCTCATCTGGCGACAGAGTCCATGGGCCGCCTGGAATTTGCCCTGAATGCCAGCTATCGCAAATGGCTGCTCGCAGCAATCCAAGATCATATTGAGCGAACAGGTGTCAACTGGAATTTAAACGAGACGGCCAGGCTGGTTGCCGGCCGAACGGCACGGTGGCGGGTTCGCGACCTGTTGCTTGGCGGTAAAAACGGTAGCCGTGTTCTTGAAAATTTTGTCGCTATTGGTCAGGAAAATCTGGATTCGGCCATGGCTGAAGGCAAGGGTGTTATCCTGCTTTCCAACCACTTTGGTGCGCACATTCAGGTGGCGAACTGGATGCTTCGCCGGGGCATTGAATTTCGATTTCTTACCGAACGCCCACGCCATTTAAGCAATGAACTGGCTGAGTATTTTCGCAGTGAAGGGCCATTGGGCCAGAAAGAGCTATTTCTTTCCCGGCACAAGGCCGGGAATGCCGCCACTGCCGCCATTATGCGTGCCCTGAAGTGCCTGAAGGCCGGCCATGTGGTGCTGACTACCAACGATGTTCGCTGGAACGACAATAGTTCCGTTGTCGGCCGGCTGATGGGTATCGACTGGCGATTCACCTCCACCTGGGTCATGCTGGCCCAGCGGTCGCAGGCCCCGGTTGTGCCTGTTTTTTGCCTGATGAAGTCTGACGGCAGTCATGAGCTTCGATTCCTGCCACCTGAGCATATTCCGCTTGATGCCGATGTTTCTGCAGTCATACAGAAGTCGCTTGATCGCCTTCAGGATATGATCAACGCCGAACCCGGTAATTCATCCGAATTTCTCAGCTGGTCGCTTGATAGCTGGCCCGAAGGGTTTGAAGTTCGGGTTACACCAGTGGAAACCGGCCCGATCGTGCCGAAGATCCCTTCACCCCATTTCGACCTTGCCGCGAAAGCTACCAGCGAAGCCGGTTCCTCAGCCAATTCGCATTGACCAACTGGCCAGAAAAGGGCATGATCAGCTCATCCGGCGACTATGCCGCTTGTGAATTTAATCGCCATGTGCCTGGAAGGAATCCGCGGCCATGAAATCTTTCTGCAACGCGGTTAAAAATCGACTTCTGTCTGATCAGGCCGGGCTGCTCACCCTGCTTCTCTGTGCCATTGTGGCAGCGGTTGCCGTATGGCACGCCCTTGATTTTTCCCACGATATCGACCCCGAGTTTCCCGGCCTCCAACGCGATCACTTCAGCCGATATGCCCCCTTCGCCTATCGCCTGGCCGAACCCGGCGACACCCTCGACCTCACCACGCTTTACCTCGGTTCCACTGGCCTCGGGCTTTTGGCCTTATTGCAGATGCGCCGCGAAACCCGAGCGGCAACCCCGGCTGAAAAACACGCCCGGCTCTCGCTTTTGGGCGTTTCGCTCGCCGGTTTCTGGTTCGGCTCGGCACCCGACCCCACCATGGATGGCTGGCACGGCCTGGCCTGGCAGGCAGCCCTGCGGGTAAGCACACCGCCCTGGCAGCGTGGCCTCATCAGCCTGGTGGCTTTATCTCTCGGCTGCCTGATCATTCTTCCGGTTGCATTTCAATTCAGGTCATTCATTCAAAAAAAATCATATCAGCATAAGCTGCTTTTACTTGTGGCTGCTCTCGGCTTCGGCTGGCGACTGGGCAACTGGCCCGACCCCGAGCCCTGGGGCTATTGGCCGCGCTGGGCCATGGTCATCTGCATGCTCACCGTGCTTTCGGCAATCCTCGCCAGGTTTCAGCAGAAAATGCCACAGGCTGAAAATGCAATCGTCAGTCGTCGCAGGTCGCATCTGCCGGTATTTATTTCAGGACTTCTCATTCTGGCTATCATTCAGGCCGGCTATTACATTCACTGGCTGCACTGGCCCATGGCCCGGTTCAAGATGGTCATTCCAGGGCAGCTTTATGTCAGTGCCATGCCGTCGCCCCATGGCCTGAAGCTGGCCCACCAGCGACATCATTTCAAAACAATCATCAACCTGTTTAATGAAGATACGCCGCTGCGGCACCAGAATTTCCCCGCTGAATTGCAATTTGCCAACGATAATGGCATTAAATACATTCGGGCTGAAGGCAAAAACTACGGTAATTCTTTTATTGAATTAACATTCCAGGCCGCCAACGACCCTGCCAACTGGCCTGTTCTTGTTCACTGCCACGGTAATATGGACAGAACCCCAGCCTGGCTTGGCATGTACCGGTTCAGGTATCAGGGCTGGGGCCTGGCCCAGGTCTTCGCCGCCATCGAACGCCATCGCGGCTATCGCCCCAAGGGCGGCACCACCGTGCTTTATTGCGACCTTCTGCCAAAGCTTGAACCCAAAAAATGGGCCGCCGACCCCGTCGCTGCCCGGCTTGAAGATCATGGTCGCGGCTATTGCATGCCCCGGCCCAGCGATGCCGCCGCCATCGCCAGCCAAAAACCTGAATCAGCCAGAAAATAAGAGTTCAATCGTTGTCAGCACCACTTTCAATCAGCCGGGCCATGCCACGCCCGCTGTTCAGCATAATCATCAATTTGCCTGAATTAGCATGTTATAAATAGCA
>JBJTRR010000888.1:0-4067 GCA_046076185.1 bacterium
AAGGACACGCTCTACGGCGGCGAAGGCTTCAGCGTCAAAAGCAACGGCAACCTCGACGCCCAATTGAAAATCGCCGTCGCCAAGTTGCCGAAATTCGAAAAGATTCGAACGGCGAGCGAGACTTCGAAACCGGTCGAGAAATTCGTGCCGCCGCCCCAGGAGCGGCACCTCGAAGAGGGCAGCTTCTTCATCGGCGACGACAAGTCGATCCATCAGATCCTGGGCGGGACGGGGACGCCCGTCGTGTACGGCAACAAGGAACTCAAAGCCGACGGAACCATGGTCGGCCAGCGTCTGGCGGCCTTGGTCGGGCTCCGCGACAAAGCCCGCCGCGTGCTCCAGTCTCAGAACGAAGGCTGGCCAGAGGCGTTTCGTGACGAAGCACGCCAGGAACTCAACCAGGCTTATGACCGATTCGTGACCCAATACGGACCGGTCAACAAAACGACGTTTGGCGAGACCACCGACGGCGGCACGATCCGCCGTATGCCGAACCTGGTCAAGTTCCGGGAAGATCCCGACGCCATGCTCGTCATGTCGCTCGAAGATTACGACGAAATGACCGGCAAGGCCGCCAAATCGGCCATCATGCTCAAGGATGTGGTGGGCCGGACGCCGCCCGTGACTGTCGTCCGATCGGCGGAGGAGGGGCTCCTGGTGAGCCTCAATCAGCGAGGGCTGGTCGATCTCGAGTTCATTTCACACTTGTACAAGAAGCCCAGGGAAGACGTCGTCGCCGAGTTGGGTGACCTGATCTTCCAGAACCCGGCTACCAAAGAGTGGGAGACGGCCGACGTCTATCTTTCCGGCAATGTCCGCACGAAGTGGGCCGAAGCCCAGCGGGCTGGCCCGGCCTGCGCCCGCAACGCACAGGCATTGAGCCAGGTTCAGCCGGAAGACGTGCTGCCGGGCGATATCGACGCCAATCTCGGGGCTCCCTGGATCCCGGACAAGGATGTCGCCGCTTTCGCGGCCGATCTCTTTCGGGTACCGGCAGGCTCGGTGGGCGTGGCCCATCTGAAAAAAGACGCCGTCTGGAGCCTGGAGCCGGACTTCATGACCAAAGCCTCCGTCGCGGCGACCTCGGAATTCGGCACGGCCAGAGCCCACGGCACATGGCTCCTGGAACTGGCCCTGAACATGAAAAGCCCGACGATCTACGACACGATCGACCATGGCGATCGCGAGGAGCGGGTCGTCAATCAGGAAGAGACCATGGCGGCCCGCGAAAAGCAGAAACTCATCAAGGAACGCTTCAGGGCCTGGGTCTTCAGCGATCCGGAACGTACCGAACGGCTGGTCCGAACCTACAACGACACCTACATCAACCTTCGCCCGCGGGCGTTCGACGGTTCTCATCTGGACTTCCCCGGCATGAATCAGGCCATCAGCCTGCGGCCGCACCAGAACGACGCCGTCTGGCGGTGCATGAGCAGCGGCAATACGCTTTCGGCCCACACCGTGGGGGCGGGCAAAACGTTCACCATGTCGGCCACCGGTATGAAAATGAAACAGGCCGGGCTCATCAAAAAACCGATGTATGTCGTGCCCAATCACCTGCTGGAGCAGTTCTCCCGCGAGTTCATGCAGCTTTATCCCAATGCCAAACTGCTCGTGGCTTCGAAAGACGATCTCTCGCGTGACAAACGTAAAGTGCTCACGGCCAAGATCGCCTCGGGCGAATGGGACGGCATCATCGTGACCCACTCGTCGTTCGAGCGGATCGGCATGTCCAAGGATTACCAGGAAAAATTCCTGCGGGAACAGATCGCCGAATATGACGAACTGCTCCGCGAGCACGCTTCGCAGAAGAATTCCAATCGCAATCTGATCAAGACCATCGAAAAGCAGAAAGCCAACCGCGAAGGCAAGCTGACCGAGCTTCTGGCCGCCGACAAGAAGGACGACGGCCTGGTGTTCGACGAATTGGGCGTCGATCACATCTTCATCGACGAAGCCCACTACTTCAAGAATCTCGAGACGCCCACCAAGATGGACCGCGTGGCCGGGATACAGACCGGCGGCAGCGAACGTGCCTTCGACATGTACATGAAAGCCCGTTATCTGAGCGAACAGAACCCCGGCCATGGCGTGACGTTCGCCACCGGCACGCCGATCTCCAACACGATGATGGAGATGTACACCATGCAGCGGTTCCTGGATCCGGAAGGGCTTCGCGACCGGGGAATCGAGCATTTCGACGGCTGGGCGGCCACTTTCGGCGAAGTCGTGGACAGTATGGAGATTTCGCCCGACGGCTCGGGCCTGCGATCCCGCAGCCGGTTCGCCAAGTTCACGAACCTGCCGGAATTGCAGCAGATGTTCCGGGCCTTTTCGGATGTGCAGACCGCTGAGATGCTCAAGCTGCCCAGGCCCGCGTTGAAAGGCGACAAACCGACCGTCATCGCCGCACCGATGTCGGACGAACAGCGGGAATTGCAGCAGGAACTGGTCGATCGCTACGAGAAATTGCGTTCGCAGAAGGTCGATCCACGTGTCGACAATGCCCTGGCGATCACGACCGATGGCCGCAAACTGGCCACCGATGCCCGGTTGCTTAACCCTTCAGCCCACGACTTCCCGGACTCCAAAATCAACAAGCTGGTCGACAATGTCGCGGAAATTTGGGAGAAGACCACGCCCACGCTCGGAACTCAGATGATCTTCTGCGATATGGGCGTGAACCCGACCGACTGGGGCTATTCGCCCTATGAGGAGATCGTTTCGAAGCTGGTCAAGCACGGCATCCCTCGTGAACAGATCGCCACGATGGGGGAAGCCGAATCGGACGCCAAGAAACAGGCCCTTTTCGAAAAGGTCCGCAACGGCTCGGTCCGAGTGCTCATCGGCAGCACGCAGAAAATGGGCACCGGCACCAACGTTCAGAAGCGTTTGGCGGCACTGCATCATCTGGACGCCCCCTGGAAACCGGCCGAAGTGGAACAACGAGACGGCCGCATCCTGCGACAAGGAAATACCAATAAAGAGGTCGCGATTTATCGCTATGTGACCGAAGGGAGTTTCGACGCCTACATGTGGCAAGCCCTGGAAACTAAGGCGAAATTCATCGGTCAGGTCATGACCGGCGACAACGCCGCCCGCCGCGCTGAGGACATCGGCGGCCAAGAGCTCTCGTACGCCGAGGTGAAAGCCATCGCCTCCGGCAATCCGGCGGTTCTCACCCTTGCCGAGGCGGACGCCGAACTTCAGCGGCTCAATCTGCTCAAGAAAAATCACATGGACGAGCAATATGTCGCCCGCCGCAACGTCAAGGATCTGCCGGGGGCGATCGAGCGTCAGGCCAAACATCTGCGGAATCTGCAAGTCGATCAGCGAACGGCCCAGGAGAATGCCGACAAGCCCGTCGTCATCGATGGCCGGTCTTATGGCCGCGAGGATCAGGCCGAGGCCATGGCCAACCGCCTCGAATCCCTGCCACGACACGTCGGCGAATCGACCCGCATCGAATTGGGCCGATATAAAGGGCTAAGGTTCGGGATGGTGTTGCATCCCCAATTCCCCCCGGACGTCTTCCTGGAAGGGGCGGGGTACAGGCAATCGACCCTTTCCCGGGAACATCAGGGGCCTCGGGCCGTCTTGAACGCAATCGAACGATTGGCGAACTCCTACACGGCCGAATGCGAGCAGACGTCCGAGAAAATCGACCTGATGAAATCCCAGCTTCGCGACTATCAGGGCCGGGTGGACAAGCCCTTTACGCACATCAGATACCTGGCCGAAATGACCGACCTCCGGGATCGGCTCAAAGCAACGCTCTCCGGTAAATCCGAGGATCAAGGCAAATCGGGAGGTCCATCGGCTTCCGAGATCGCCGAGCGAATCAAGGCCCTGAAAGCCAGTCACACGGTCGATGCCACCTTGGCCAGGTCGAACCAAAGGAGCGTTTCGGTCGAAGTGCCGGTAACGGCCAAGATCCGGCGGAAAAACGATGGTTTTGATCAAGCCAAAGACAGACTTAATCCAGGAAGTAATGAAACTCTTGCTGATATTACGCTTGCTGGAACATTTCAAGACCGTATAGCAGCAGAAAGATCTTTAAATCAAGG
>JBJTRR010000889.1:0-3240 GCA_046076185.1 bacterium
TACATCCCGACCAGAATCGGAAATTCACCAACAAACCCGTTGGTGCCCGGTAAAGCCACCGAACCCAGAGACGCTATGATCAGCAGAAAGGCCAGCTTCGGCATCCGAATCCAGAGGCCGCTCATCGCCGCCATCTCTCGGGTGTGGTAACGCTCGTAAATCACACCCACACAGGCAAAAAGGGCACCCGTCGTCAGGCCGTGATTAATCATCTGAATGGTGCCGCCGGCAATGCCAGTCGCGTTCAGGGCGAACATCCCCAGACAAATGATACCCATGTGGCTGACCGAACTGTAAGCCACCAGACGCTTGATATCCTTCTGGGCCAGGGCCGCCAGGGCACCATAAATGGCACCGGTCACGGCCAGCACGGCAAGGAACGGGAAGAGCACTTTCGCACCGACAGGTGTCATGCCAAGGTTGAACCGCAGAAGACCATAGCCGCCAACCTTCAGCAGCACGCCAGCCAGCAGGATCGAGCCGGCTGTGGGTGCTTCGACGTGTGCCAGAGGCAGCCACGAATGGAACGGGAAAAGCGGCACCTTGATCGCAAATCCGGCGAAAAGCAGCAGGAAAATCAGCGATTGCCAGCCCCAGAATGACTCGGAAGCCCATGGCTCCCATTTCAGTTGCCTGAGGCCCGCCGTCAGTTCGGGAATTGAGAAAGTCAGCTGATGCCCAGGGCTGTGCTGCGCATGAATCGCCACCAGCAGTATCACGCCCATCAGCGTCAGCATCCCGCCGACCACCGTGTAAATGAAAAGAGTGACCGACGCCCGCCGGCGCTCAGGCCCGCCATAGATACCCACCAGAAAGAAGAGCGGAATCAGCGTGAATTCAAAGAAAATGTAGAAGAGAACGACGTCAAGCGAAGTAAAAAGGCCCAGCAAACCACTCTGCAGGAAAAGCAGCAGGGCATAATGCAGGGAAGCCCGCTCGCTGATCGATTCCCACGAGGCACACACAGCCGAAATCATCAACAAATTGGTCAGCGTGAAAAGCCCGACACTCAGGCCATCAAGCCCAAAGGCCAGACGAATATCCGGCGTGCCGATCCACGAAAAACCCCACGCCCCTGCCTGCCCAAACGCATACTGCGGGCCAAGCTCGCCCGCCTTGAAGCCGAAAAAGAGCGGCAGACATGTGAGAAACGTCACAAGCACCGTGCCCAGGGCCAACTTGCGGGAAGTGCAGCGATCGAACATGCTCTGGCCGAAAAAAAGCACAAGCCCCCCGGCTAGCGGCAGCAGAATGTTCAAAATCAGCAGTGATGCCATGATCGTTTCGTTCCGTTTGACTCTGTTTCGCTGAAAATGTCTCTGTCAATAGCCGCCCGGGTCATCAGGTAAAGACCAATATTGCAAGCAGGCCCACAATCGCCGCCGCCGCTACACCGGCATACGACTGAATCACACCATTGCCAAATCGCTGAAGGGCCCCGGCCGCCACCATTTTCGGCAGCCCTGACACCGTTCGAACCAGACCATCGACACCATATGTATCAAAATAGCGGCAGAACTGGGCCAGAACCAGCAGGGGAGCCACAAACAGGGCATAATAGATCTCATCAACCCATAGTTTGTTAAGCGAAGCCTGATACAGAGGACTGAAGTTTCTGGCCAGCTTCTCAGGCAGTGGTGATGGCTGACCATAAAGCAAATAGGCGAGCCCAACACCCGTCAGCCCAGAGATTGTTCCCAGTGCGGCGGTCAACCAGTTGAAACCGTGCGGTTCGGCATGCGGCAGTTTCTCAAAGCCCACCGAATGTTCCACATGATGGGCAAACCAGCCAGTCGTAGGCTCGGCAAAGACAAAACCAACCAGAATTGCCGCAACGGCCAGAATCTGCAGCGGAAGAACCATGCTCCGTGGCGATTCTTTACCAAAATACGGGTCATCGCCATGGTGATGATGGTCGTCGGCAGACGCCTCGGGGTCGTTTGGGCTTGGTAGCTTTTCAGGGCCGTAAAAGGTCTTGAAGAAGGCCCGGAATGTGTAAAACGCTGTCATTCCGGCTGTGAACAGGGCAACCCAGTAGAACAGTATATAAAAAGTAGCGATCGTGTGCTGGCCATCATGCTCGGCGGCATGGGCTGCCTGAGACAAAGCCGCCAGAACTTCATCCTTGCTCCAGAAGCCCGCCAGAGGCGGCAAACCGGCCAGTGCCAGCGAACCCACGAAGAATGTCCGAAACGTCCACGGCATGCGGTGCCGCAGGCCTCTGAACCGACGCATGTCAATCACGTGCCCCATGGCATGCATCACGCTGCCTGAACCCAGAAAGAGCAGGGCCTTGAAAAACGCATGAGTGAAGAGATGAAACATGCCGGCCACCACGGCAAACTGAGCCACCGTGCCATAGCCGGAGCCGATGCCCATAAACATGAACCCAATCTGGCTGATGGTGGAATAGGCCAGCACCCGCTTGAGGTCGGTCTGTGTGAGGGCGTAAAAGCCGGCCATCAGAGCCGTGAGGCAGCCGATTCCAGCCACGACGGGCGAAAGCGTCTCAAGCCCGACCAGCAGGGGGATGGAACGGGCGACCAGATAAACACCGGCCGTGACCATCGTCGCCGCGTGAATCAGGGCAGATACCGGCGTTGGGCCTTCCATCGCGTCCGGCAGCCACACATACAAGGGAACCTGGGCACTCTTGGCCGTGGCCGCCCAGAAAAACAGCAGACCAATGCCCAGCCTGTCAGCCCCCGATAGATCATTGAGCGAAGAAAAAACGGCTTCATAGGAAACATCGTGATTCGGCACAATCGTCCAGAGCCAGAAAAGCCCCACGGCAAAACCAAGGTCGCCCACGCGGTTGACAAGAAACGCCTTTTTCGCTGCCGCTGCCGCCGAGGGCTTCTCGTGCCAGAAGCCAATCAGAAGATAGCTGCACGCCCCCACACATTCCCAAAAGCCATAGGTCAGAATGTAATTGTTCGAAAGAACCAGCCCTGTCATTGAGAAGACGAACAGCCCAACCACAGCAAAGAACCGCGTGTAACCCGGGTCGCCCGCCATGTAGCCTGAGGCGAATACCGCGACCAGGGTCGCAATTAAAGTCACCATCGAAAGCATCATGGTCGTCAGGCCATCGACACGAAACTCAATCGGCACGTGCAGGCTGCCGACATGGATCCAGTCCACCAGCAGAAACTTCTCGGGATGCTCAAAACCGAGCAGCACCAGAATCGAAACCAGAAAGGCGCTGCCGATTCCGGCAACGATCGGCAGGTGAGCCTT
>JBJTRR010000890.1:0-6776 GCA_046076185.1 bacterium
TTGGCTGCGGCCAGATCGGCCTTGAGCTTGCCGCTCGGGAAGCGTTCGCGAAGGCGAACGGCTTTTCCGGTGCGGTTACGCAGATAGTTGAGTTTGGCGCGTCGAACGAGGCCGGAACGCTTGACGGTGATGTCAGCGATACGTGGGCTGTGCAGAGGGAACTTGCGCTCAACACCTTCGCCAGCAACAATGCGGCGAACCGTGAACATTTCGCGGGTGCCCGAACCACTGCGGCCGATGACCACGCCATTGAAAATCTGAATGCGTTCTTTATCGCCTTCCAGAATCCTCACGTGAACATCAACGGTATCGCCGACTTCGAAATTCGGAACGTTCTCTCGCAGGCTTGCCTGCTCAACCTTCGTCATGAGTGCATTTTGCATGTTTTTGATACTCCGTCTTTAACTTTGGCCGGTACATGTTGACCCGACCCTGATACTTGGGAATTGTTTCACTTTTTGCCTTCTTTTCGCTGGCTTTCACGCCAGCGGGCGATCTGGGCATGATTGCCGCAGAGAAGCACATCAGGAACGCCCAGGCCACGATATTCGCGGGGGCGGGTGTAGTGGGGATATTCCACCAGGCCCCGCTCGTCGTGAAATGATTCGTCAGCGGTGCTTGACTCATCGCCCAGAACCCCGGGCACAAGCCGCATGACGCTGTCAATCACCACCATGGCGGGCACCTCACCACCTGAAAGCACATAATCGCCAATTGAAATCAGTTCCGGCTGAAGGATGTCGATCACTCTCTGGTCAAAGCCTTCGTATCGACCACAGATCAACAAAATTCGCCGCTTTTCCAGCAGTTCCCTTGATTTTGATTGATGAAACCGCCTTCCGGCAGGTGCCAGAAGCACCACATGGGCCGGGGTCGGGTCGTCGGCCTGAATCGCTTCCACAGCCTCCACCACGGGCGGGGCCATAATCAGCATGCCGGGGCCACCGCCATAGGGGCGGTCGTCCACCTGGCCGAACCTGTTAATCGCCCAGCGGCGCAGGTCCCAGAGCCTCACATCAATCAAGTGTCTTTCAATGGCTCTGCCAAGAATGGATTCTGACAGAAAGCCTTCAAAAAGACCGGGGAAAAGGGTCAGGACGTCAAATCGAAGGGGGCCGGGCGGTTGCGGTTCAGGATTGGTCTCGTCGTACATGCCAATTCCTGCAGGCAATCAGCCAATTCCACCTGGCGAAAAAACGCCGACCATGATATTCGTCAGTCCTTTTTCGCGGCCGGGTTGGTCACGCCATGCCGCTTCAGAATCACGGCCACTTTCTCGGTCGGCTGGGCGCCACACGAGAGCCAGTAGGCGGCCCGTTCCTTGTTCAGCACTTCGCGGGCTTCGGCATCGCGAACCAGTGGGTCATAATGGCCAAGCTCTTCGATGATGCGACCATCGCGAGGTGTCTTGGCGTCCATCACACAAATCCGATAAAAAGGGCGGTGCAACCGACCCATCGCTTTCATCCGAATCCGTACCATGCTGAGTCTCTTTCCAGCAAAAAACTTCAGGCCAATTCGTTCCCCACTTCAGGGAGCACCCGATGTGCCTGATACACCAACCGCCGACTTTTTACGCCCTCAGGCATAAATTCATCGGCACAAAGGGCCGCCGGCTTGACCCTTACGGGGCCGACGCACCACCTTGATTCTCCTTAGATTCCCGGCGTTTTTTACGCTCGGCCTTCTCTCGCTCCTTACGAAGCTTTTCTTTTTCCTTCGGGCTCAACCGCTTGCCGGTTGTGCCCTTCGCCCCGCCCAGAAGAGCCGCCGGGTTCATCATTCCGGCCTTGCCCATGCCTGTCAGGGCCCTCACCCGATCAAGAAGCGACATCTGCGACATCTGCTTGATCAGAGCCGCCATGCCCTCAAATTGCTTAATCAGGCTGGAAATGTCTGACGGTTCGACGCCCGCACCGGTCGCAATCCGGCGACGACGGGAAATATCAATCAGGGCCGGGTTGGCACGTTCTTTCGGGGTCATCGAGTCAATGATGCCCTGAATCCGCTGCACTTCCTTGTCGGCATCCATTCCGTCAAGCTGGCCTGCCATTTGCCCCATTCCCGGAATCTTGCCGAGAAGGTCTTTAACCGGCCCCATCTTCTTCATCTGAATGATCTGATTGCGGAAATCATTCAGATCAAACTTGCCCTTGGCCATGCGGTCCTGCTGGCGCTGGGCTTCCTCTTCCGAGATGTGCCGCTGGGCTTCTTCCACCAGGCTAACGATATCGCCCATGCCCAGCATCTGGCTCACAACCCGTGCCGGATCATAGGCTTCCAGCTTGTCGAGCTTCTCGCCCTTGCCGACAAATTTGATCGGCACGCCTGTGACATGACGAATCGACAGGGCGGCACCGCCGCGGGCATCGCCGTCGAGCTTCGTCAGAATCACGCCATTTAAATCAAGAGCCTTATTGAAGGCATCGGCCGAATTCACGGCGTCCTGACCGGTCATGGCGTCGCAGACAAAAAACACGACGTGCGGCTTGACGCGTTTTTCAACCTGGCGGAGCTGGTCCATCAGGTCGTCGTCAATGTGCAGGCGGCCTGCGGTGTCAAGAATGATCGTGTCGCGGTCAAGCCTGTTGGCCGCCACCAGGCTGTTCTGGCAAACCTTCACGGGGTCGGCTGCCCCGTCTTCGGCGTGTACGGGCACACCCACCTGCTGGCCCAGCACTTTCAATTGCTCAATAGCAGCAGGACGCTGAAGGTCGGCAGCCACGAGCAGGGGGCGGCGATTGTGCCGCTCTACCAGCATTTTGGCCAGCTTGCCGACTGTCGTCGTTTTGCCTGAACCCTGAAGACCGCACATCATGATGATGGTCGGGCCGCTCTTCTCGAACCGTATCTCTGAGTCGGCCGAGCCCATGATGGCCAGCAGTTCGTCGTGAACAATCTTCACAACCTGCTGCTCGGGCCGCACACTTTTGATCAGCTCGGCACCAATAGCTTGGTCGCCGATCCGGTCCATCAGCTTCTGCACGACGCTCAGGCTGACGTCCGCTTCAAGCAAAGCGGTACGAACGTCGCGAAGCCCTTCCTGTATATTGGCTTCGGTCAATAACCCACGGGGCCGGAACCGGCCGAGGGCTGAACCAAGACGTTTGCTGAGATCGTCGAACATATCCGCCACAGATGTCCAAAATAAAACAACTCAACCGGCAATGCCCACTGCCGTGAGTCGTTTCAATATCAGAATAGAGAAGAATAGCAGAATTTTATCAGGAATACAAGCGTTCAGCGGTAGAATTTCTGGCTGCTCAAGCGAGTTTTCCCATGTATAAAGGCCTGTTATCGAACGCCTGGGCCGTGATTCCGCTTAGACCGCTGCCTGTGAAGGGGCGGCCAGACCCAGAGGCCGTTTGACAGCTTCAGTCAACCGATCGGCAGCCGACTCAGCATCGGCAGAGGCCTTGCTGCCACCGTCCAGTGCACCGTTGGCCACGGGCGGAATAAACCTTTTCACAAGCGAACCGGTGCCATAACCAATAAAGCTGGCCCCATAGCCCACACCATAGCCAGAAATGTAGAAAAGTTCTTTCACGAAGCCATAGGCATTGGCGAGAGTGCTTTCACGCTGGGAAACGGCGGCTGGTGGAATTTCCAGAATCTTGCCCTGATCACGCAGATGCCGCTCCTGAAAAACATGCTTGGCCGTGATCGAAAGGTGGTGAAAATACTCAAAATCGTTATAAACCGACACTAAAACGCCTGCATAAGGCACGAATTCCATGATCGAACCTTCAGCAAAACCAGCGCCGATTTCCTTTTCAATTTCAGCGTTTTCTTCCTGCACTTCGGCCTTCGTTAGTTCTTTAACTTCAAGGCCTCGAAGACGATGCAGTAATTCCTGCCGCTTTTCGACTTTCGTTTCATGGGCCAGAATGATCAGCCCCTTGAGATAGGCGTCGGCTGATCTGCCTTCCAGCGTGTATCCATAGCAATGTGCAAATCGCTTGAGGAAAGTGATGACTTCCCTGGCCTGAAACGGCATGTTCGCCAGTTCGGTAGCAAGTCCGCCAGCTTCTGAGAGCACGGCCTCAGTCAGCCCAACCGCTTCAGCCTTCCGTTCAATCTGGTCAGTCAGCTTGTCGCAATCTTCCAGGGTTTGGTATTTAAGATCTTCAATCGTACTGACATGCGCCAGGTTCTTAATCTCGGTCTTGGTGTCAATCCGCTCAGCCAGCTCAAAGGCTTTCACAAGCAGGTCGCCCACATGGGTGTGAGGCACAATCGAGCCGATTTTGTTGTAAACCGCACCCGTCAAACGCCCAAGGGACGATTCCAGAACGCTGGGACGCATCGCCTTCCAGTTGGATATCTCGGCAACCTGTTTCTCTTCGTAAGCGGTGAGCGTCATGGGAGTTGGAACCTTTATGCAGTGGATTCGGATTATTCAATAAAATTTACCACATTGGGTATAGAATGTCCAGTTTTTCGAAAGAATCTGGGGCGTTTTTAATGGGTTTGACTTCAAGAGGTTTGAAATTTCGAACGGCCTGAATTGGCTTGCAGAAAATAACTGGAATCTTCTGCTTGACTTGGCAGGTAAACTATCCGAAATTATTGTTGAACAAGTTGATCGGGCTCTTTTGGCAACTGAGGCCAAATGCGATGTGGAAAATCACTGGCGAAAACGATATTTTCAGCCGCGATTGCGACGGCCGTACACGGCGTTCATTTCTTCGCACCGACATGATTGGCGGCCTGTCTTTGCCGGGTTTTCTTCGCCTTCGTGCCAGTGCTGCGGCGATAGAGCCCGTTGCAAGCAACCAGAGTGTAGTGCTTTTCTGGTGCAGCGGCGGCCCTGGGCACATGGAAACTTATGACCCAAAGCCTGATGCCCCGGATGGATTTCGTGGGCCTTTTGGTGCGATACCCACGGCATTGCCAGGCGTTCATTTTGGCGAATTGATGCCGCATCAGGCCCGAATTGCCGACAAATTCAGTGTGGTTCGCACCGTGAATCATGGCTCGGGCGACCACACCAAGGGTAATCACTGGATGCTGACGGGCTTTGAAGGCCCCGCCTTTAATGCACCCGACAACACGGTGCAGAAAAGGCCGGCCATGGGCAGTGTGGTGGCCCGGCTCAGGTCGAATCGAACACCGGGCCTGCCGCCTTATATTGCCGTTCCCAATCTGCGTGGCGGCACTGACAATCTCTTTCACTACGCCACATTTCTGGGTGGTTCGGCCAACCCGTTTGTCGTTGATTCAGACCCGAATGAAGCAAATTACCGCGTGCGGAACCTGGCTCTGCCGGGCGATCTTTCGCTCGGAAGATTGTCAGACCGGCGCCGCGTGCTGGGCATGGTTGACCAATCACGCCGGTGGGGCGAAATGCACCTTGAAAATATGGATGCTTATCAGCAGAAGGCCTTTGACATGCTGACCGGGCGGAAGGTGGTTGAAGCTTTTGACATATCGCGTGAAGCCCCGGCAACGCGTGAACGCTATGGCCGCCACACCTTCGGTCAAAGTGCCCTGCTGGCCCGCCGCATGGTGGAAGCCGGCACGCCTTTCGTGACCGTGAACTGTGTGCCTTGGGATCATCACGGCACACCGCCCCAGATGAAGACGGAAGAAGGGGCCAGAAAGCTGATTCCGCCGCTGGACAGAGCCGTTTCCGCCCTGATTGAAGACCTGATTCAGCGTGGCCTGTTTGAGACGACACTTGTGGTTGTGATGGGCGAATTTGGCCGCACGCCGCGCATGAACAAAGACGCCGGCCGCGACCACTGGGGAAACACCTTCTCGGTTGCATTTTCAAGCGGTGGAATGAAAATGGGGCAGATGATCGGTAAATCCAGTGCCAGGGGCGAATATGTGCTGGATCGGCCGGTGAGCCCGCAGGACGTTGCCGCGACAGTCTATCAGTTTCTGGGCATTGATTCGCGAAGCATCACGTTTGAAGACAGGACGGGGCGTCCGACTTACGTCATTGAAAAAGGCGACCCAATTGCCGAGCTTTTTGCCTGACGGAAAGGCTTTTTATGCCTGATTCAAAAGTTGACGTGGCCGCTGTGATTACCCAGTGGACGACCAACAGCCACGCTGATGTCATTTTAACTCGTATTTGCGAACCCGCCGTCTGGGGGCATCAAAAGCCGTTTGATGTTCGAATCAAGCGACTTTACGTTGATTATTTTGCCGAAAAAGACCTCGCCAGAGATATGGCCGCCAAGCATGGTATTGAACTTTGCGACAGCATTACTGAAGCCGTTTCAGGGCGAAATGGCAGGCTTGATATCAGGGGAGTGATTGCCATCGGCGAACATGGCCCTTACGCCCGTAATTCGAAAGGGCAGCAACTTTATCCTCGCCGAAGATTTCTCGATGAAATTGCTGAAAGTTTTCGAAGGGCAGGCCAGGTTGTACCGGTTTTTACCGACAAGCATTTCAGCTATGAGCCAATTTTTTCGCAGTGGATTATTCAAACATATAAGCACATGAATATTCCGCTGATGGCCGGCTCAAGCTTGCCGGTTGGCTGGCGATACCCTGAGCAGTCGTTAACTTTGGGAACCGGCTTACGAAGGGCCTATGCCCAGGGCTATTCTGACCTTGATGCTTACGGGTTTCATACGCTTGAGACGCTTCAGTGCCAGGTAGAAAGACGCCGGGGTGGCGAAACGGGTGTAAAGTCGGTGCGGGCGGTGGCTCGCGGCGAATCGGCCTGGGAAGCTCCTGAATTTCCAAAGGATTTATGGCAGAAATTTTTTGATCAGTATAAAAATCGTCCGCAACATCGGAAGTTGCCAGGCTATCGA